>JBIJBR010000047.1:0-9920 GCA_044345135.1 Vampirovibrionales bacterium | reverse complement strand
ACAAGAAAAAGTTGCATTGCCTGATATTCCTCATGAACAACTTGAACTCCCATCGCATTATTTAGATAATGAGTATGATCATGTAGCAGATCACTTTGTACCGAGTGAGGATGGGTCTCCTCCTTCACGCCCCTTTCTGATTTAAGCGAGAAGGGGCCCCCTTTTTTGTAACCGATTGTTACGATTGAATGGGTGGGGGTTCTTAAACTGCTTTGAGGGGTCTTTCTCTCTATAGCACCATACTCTTCATGCCTTTGGCTTGCTGCTGGCGGATGAAGATCTTTCGTGTTTTACTCGTTACCCCCTCCTATCGTATAAGGAAATACCTCTATGCCGTTACGCTTCCTTTCTCGTGTTGTAAATCCAAAAGTCTCGAAGGCTGAGCCATCATAATATGTGCCTTCCTTAGAAAAGAAATTTGTCGCTTTGGCTGAACAGGCATTAGCCCTACAGAGTCAACAAAAGATATTGTGGGAGCAACTTAATGGTGATAAATTTGAGTATAGAGGGAAAAGTAAAAAATATTGGGGTGTGTTTGAGTATGGAAGGCAAGGCAAAAAGCATTTGGGTGATCAATCCTATAAGATGCTAGAACTCCAGTATTTTTAAGTCGCTGCACAGGCATTCACAGAATTTTCGAAGGCCTATAATTCAGGGGTTAAAATCAGTGAGGGGACTCAACGTTTATATAGGAGATTGGCTAATCGTTTCGGACAAATTTAACTGAATAACTCGCCCAAGGCGCGTCTTTTTGTTTAAATAAGAGTAAAGAGTGCCTGTAAGCGAAAAAGGGGCGACGGCGTGATTCAACGAGAAACCCTTGAACAACACCTCAACGCGGTGGGCATCACACAGTGGGGGGTGTTGACGGGGGAAAGCTTGGCGCAAGAAGCCCAACGACTCCGCGCGTGGCTAGAAGCAGGCCATCATGCCGATATGGACTGGATGCCTCGTCATGCGGACAAGCGAGTGACGCCCGCTTTGTTGTGGGAAGGGGTTCAAAGTGTGGTGGTGGTGGTGGTGAATTACTTTCCCGGTTGGAAGGCTGGCCAAGGCGAAGGCCTTAAAATCGCGCGCTACGCACTAGGCAAGGATTATCACAAGGTCATCCGTCGTCACTTGGGCAAGGTGTTAAAGGCTTTACAGGCGGAATATACCAATTTAGAAGGCCGCCCTTTTGTGGATTCGGCGCCTTTGCTTGAAAAAGCCCTTGCGGTTCAAGCGGGCTTGGGCTGGCAAGGTAAGCATAGCCTCTTGATTACGAAGGAGTGGGGGTCATGGGTGATGATTGGCACCTTGTTTTTGAATCAAGCGGTGGACGCGTATACCCCGCCGCTGGGGAATCATTTGGAAACGGGGCATTGCGGGACCTGTACACGTTGTATTACGGCTTGTCCGACCCAAGCCATTGTGGCCCCCACCGTGGTGGACAGTCGTCGTTGCATCGCGTATTGGACGATTGAAAATGCAGAAGCCGACTTGCCCCCTTTGATTCAGGCGAATCAGCAAGGCTGGATTTTTGGGTGCGATATTTGCCAAGAGGTCTGTCCGTGGAATCTTAAATTTTCAAGCGTGACTGAGGAGCCTGCCTTTGTCCCTCGGGCGTCACTCCATGACCCAAGCGTGTCTTTTTTGAAGGGCTTAACCCCTGAATCTTTTGAAATAGCCATGCAAGCGAGCCCTTTACGGCGCACAGGCTTAAAGCGCTTGCACCGAAATATCGACGCGCTTGACGACGCGGTGAAATATAACAAAGCCGTAACAAAATAAGGGGATCAAAAAAAACTATTGCATTTCCTATGTTTGCTCTATAATCAGAATCTAGTTAGGTCAATAAAATGGCAGTTGCCTTTGTTGACTGGTGGGATGTCTTCGTGGGTCAGGTGAATTCAAGGGTCTAATATCGAAGCATTCAATAGTTTAGTAGTTATTTAAGCGACATGAAGGGCAAGTCTTATGCCAACGCTATCTCAGAAAAAAGGTTTTGTGACTCAGTTAACGGAAGATATTAGTACCGCTAATATTATTCTTTTGGCCGATTACCGTGGTTTGACTGTTTCGGAAATGACGCTTCTTCGTCGTCATTTGATGGACGCAGGTGTTAAGGTAAAAGTGGCCAAAAACACCTTGGTCAAGCGCGCCGCGGCGGGAACGCCTATTGAGCAATTGGCGCCATTTTTAAAGGGGCCTACCGCTTTGGTCTTGGGCTACGGAGACGAAGTCTCTGCAGTGAAAGCGGTTAAAGAGTTTTTGAAGAAAAACAAAAAAGAAAACGAATTGCGTGCCGTCTTTTTAGAAGGCAATGCGATGGATGCATCTGGCGTGAATGAACTTGCCATGATGCCTTCTAAAGATGAGCTACGTGGCAAGTTGTTGATGTGTATTGCAAGTCCTCTGATGGGTCTGGCCAATGCATTAAGCTACAACCAGCGTGGTTTGGTTCGTTTGCTTGATCAGATTTCGACAATCCAGCAAGGGGAATAGTTTTCTATTTCTGCTGTAGGGTTGGTGATTCCCTCGTGTGGGTGAAGTGCTTTTGTGCGGAAGCCACGTATTTTGAAGTAATGTACTAGTTAAGCTGAAAGAGGTTCTTTCATTATGATGATGGCTGTTGAATTAGATAACACAACACAACAAGTGTTTGAGCAGATTAAACAATTGAGTTTTTTACAAACGGCTCAATTGGTTAAGGCCTTTGAAGATGAATTTGGTATTTCTGCGGCAGCTCCTGCAGCAGCGGCCGTAGCGGCTCCTGTTGCAGTGGTGGAAGTCGTTGAAGAGCAAAGTGATTTCACGATCATGTTGCTTGATGCGGGTGCAACGAAGATTCAGGTCTTGAAAGAAGTCCGTGCCATTACGGGTCTAGGATTGAAAGAAGCCAAAGATTTGGTGGACAACACGCCTAAAGCCGTGAAAGAGGGCGTTAAAAAAGAAGAAGCTGAAGAAATTAAGAAAAAGCTTGAAGAGCTTGGTGCTAAAATCGAGCTGAAGTAACACTTAAAAAGAGGGGCTGTTTACTTTTAGCGGCTCCTCTTTTGCGCTTTTGTGTCGAGCACAACGGTTTTTAATTTTGCACCTTTTTGGTGTTTTGCAGGAGCTTCATTTTTTAGTATGATTTACATCTTTTGCGCGAGTTTTAAGTGTTGACTGGTTTTAAGTGTTGAATGGGGTGGCTTTGGCCTCCTCATTTCTTGCTTCTTTAAAAAAGTGAATGTCTTGTTTGTACGTCGAAGTAGCGTCGTAAGATTGAATTGCAATAATCTAGCGACATAGTTTAAAAAGAGGGTTTGTACATGACGGCTACAAAGGTACAGCGTTCAACGCTTCCTGGAATTGGTGACCTTCCCCTTGATCATATGCCTGATCTTGCAGAGATTCAAAAGAAATCATTCCAATGGTTTCTTGAAAAAGGTCTAAAAGAAGAATTGCTTTCTTTCTCTCCCGTGCGGGACTATACAGGTCGTTTAGAATTGTATTTTTTACCAGAATATCAATTTGACAAACCGAAGTATACCGTAGAAGAGGCTCGCCATAATGAAGCCACCTACGCCAAGCAGTTGCGTATTAAAATGCGCCTTATTAACCGAGATACGGGTGAGATTAAAGAGCAAGAAGCCTATATTGGTGAAGTTCCGATGATGACGGATCGCGGGACCTTTATCATTAACGGCGCAGAACGAGTCATCGTATCTCAGTTGGTGCGTTCTCCTGGTATTTATTTCAAAAAAGAAACGGCTTTAAATGGAAAGCGTACCTTTAACGCCACGTTGATTCCTAATCGCGGGGCGTGGCTTAAGTTTGAAACGGACGTGAATGATGTGATTTATGTCAAAATTGACAAAAATCGTAAAATTCCTGCCACCGTTTTGCTTCGTGCTTTGGGCTTAAGTGAACAGGATATGGAAGGACGTTTGCGTCACTTTGAATTTTTACGCCGTACGTTAGATAAAGATACGACGGACACGATGGAAGAGGCGTTGATTGAAGTTTACAAAAAGCTTCGTCCGGGAGATCCTCCTAGTGTCAGTGGTGGGCGCCAATTACTTGAGTCTCGCTTCTTTGATGATAAGCGTTACGACTTGGGTAAGGTGGGTCGTTATAAAATGAATAAAAAGCTTGGTTTGAGTGTCCCCGACCAAGTACGTACGCTGACGATTGGGGATATTATTACGGCAGTGGACTACCTAATTAGTCTTCACTACGATGAAGGGGCGGTCGATGATATTGATCACTTGGGTAATCGTCGTATTCGGGCGGTGGGTGAGCTGTTGCAAAATCAGTTCCGCGTGGGTTTGTCTCGTTTAGAGCGTATCGTGAAAGAACGTATGACCTTACAAGACACGGAAACCTTGACGCCGAATAATTTGTTGAATCCGAAGCCTTTGCTCGCCGCGATTCGTGAATTTTTTGGCTCGTCTCAGTTGTCTCAGTTTATGGATCAAACGAATCCTTTGGCTGAATTGACGCACAAGCGTCGTTTGTCTGCTTTAGGGCCTGGTGGATTGACTCGAGAGCGTGCAGGTTTTGCGGTTCGAGATATTCATCCTTCTCATTATGGGCGGATTTGTCCTGTAGAAACGCCTGAAGGTCCTAACGCGGGATTGATCGGTAGCCTTTCTACGTTTGCTCGAGTCAACGACTACGGATTCCTTGAAACGCCTTATTTCGTGGTGAAAAATGGGGTAGTGACCAGTGACCGTGATGTTGAAACAGGTGCGATTATCGGCAATGCCGTTCCTGTTCGCTACCGTAATGACTTCACCACCACCACGGCGGATACCGTTGATTACGTGGGGAGCTCCCCGATTCAGATCGTTTCAGTGGGAACCTCATTGATTCCTTTCTTAGAGCATGACGATGCCAACCGCGCCTTAATGGGGGCTAACATGCAGCGTCAGGCCGTTCCTTTGTTGCGTACACAAAGAGCCGCGGTTGGAACAGGGCTTGAAAAGCGTGTCGCCTTGGATTCAGGCATGTGCATGAAGTCCACTGTTTCAGGTGTAGTTGAAAAAGTGACAGGCTTATTTGTGGATGTGCGTGATGAAGAAACCAATAAGGTGATTCGTCACAAGCTGATGAAATATGTGCGCTCTAACCAAGACACCTGCTTAAACCAAGTGCCGATTGTCAAAGAAGGGGTCACGTTGAAGGCGGGAGATGTGATTGCCGATGGAGCCTCCACAAAAGAAGGGGAGCTTGCCTTGGGTAAGAACGTACTGGTTGCGTTTATGCCATGGGAAGGGTACAACTTTGAAGATGCGGTTTTGATTTCAGAACGTTTGGTTTCTGATGATATTTTTTCCTCTATTCACATTGAAAAGTTTGAAATTGATGCCCGTGCCACGAAGTTGGGACCTGAAGAAATTACGCGTGAATTGCCCAACGTGAGTGAAGATGCAATGCGAAACTTAGATGAGCAGGGCATTATTCGGGTTGGGGCCAGAGTGTATGCCGATGATATTTTAGTGGGTAAAATTACCCCTAAAGGAGAGGCGGAACATCCTCCTGAAGAAAAATTGCTTCGTGCCATCTTCGCTGAAAAAGCCAGAGATGTACGAGACAATTCCTTGCGAGTGCCTCATGGTGAAGGCGGTCGCGTGGTGGATGTCAAAGTCTTTGAACGTGAAAAAGGCGATGATTTACCCCCTGGCGCCAATACGGTGGTTCGGGTCTATTTGGCTCAGCGACGTAAGGTGAGTGTGGGGGATAAAATGGCGGGTCGTCACGGAAACAAAGGGATTGTTTCTCGTATTTTACCCGTTGAAGACATGCCTTTCTTGCCTGATGGAACGCCTGTGGATGTGGTCTTGAACCCTTTGGGTGTTCCTTCTCGGATGAATGTCGGCCAAACATATGAAACGATGTTGGGGCTGGCGGCCTTTTTGAACGGTAAACTTTATGAGGTGCCTCCTTTTGATGAAATGTATGGTGAAGAGGCCTCTTTAAAAGCGGTTCGTCAAGAATTAGAAGAAGCCATTGAATCTTCAGGCAAGCATTGGATTTATCCTACGGGTAAAGCGAAATTGTTAGACGGCCGCACGGGTGAGCCGTTTGATAATCCTGTAGCGATTGGCTACATGTTTCTCATGAAGCTGGTTCACTTGGTGGATGATAAAATCCATGCTCGTTCGACGGGTCCTTATAGCTTAGTGACACAGCAGCCTTTGGGTGGTAAAGCTCAATTTGGTGGTCAACGTTTTGGGGAAATGGAAGTGTGGGCCTTGGAAGCCTATGGTGCCGCGTATACCCTGCAAGAAATGTTGACGATTAAGTCGGATGATGTCACAGGCCGTAGTCGTGCGTATGAAGCAATTGTTAAAGGTGAAAACCTAACGCGTCCAGGGATTCCTGAATCCTTTAAGGTCTTGGTGCGTGAACTTCAAAGCATCGGTTTGGACTTGTCGGTCATTAAAAAAGATGAAAATGATAAAGAAGTTGAAGTCGACTTAATGTCGGATGACTCTGCTGTTAAAAAAGCACATAGGCAACGCTTGATTGTGCCTGCTGATTCGGAATTGTTAAACTTTTTTGCAGATTAAAGGTATCTCCCCCTTACAATACCTTGTAAGGGGGAGGGCCTTTTCAATAAAAATGTAGTAGCCCCTTTGTTTACTCGGTAAGCGATGGAAAATCGGAGGAACGCCCCCTTGGTTAGCACAAACATCGACCATTTTGATTATATTCGTGTTGGTATTGCGTCACCAGATCGTATTTTGAATTTGTCTCATGGTGAAGTCTTAAAGCCTGAAACTATTAATTACCGAACCTTAAAGCCTGAAATGGGTGGTTTGTTTTGTGAACGGATTTTTGGACCCACCAAGGACTGGGAATGCTATTGTGGTAAATATAAGCGTGTTCGTCACCGTGGTATTGTTTGCGAACGCTGTGGGGTAGAAGTCACAGAAGCACGGGTGCGCCGTGTTCGTATGGGGCATGTACAATTGGCGGCTCCCGTAAGTCATATCTGGTTTTTAAAAGGTATTCCCAGTTACATGGGCTTATTGTTGGACACGCCTTTAAAAGACTTGGAGCAAATTATTTACTTTAATGCCTATGTCGTGTTGGACCCTGGAAATACGGAACTGGTTTATGGCCAATTGATGAGTGAAGAAGAATACGACCGTATTTTAGATGAGAATGAAGAAGCTCAATTTGAAGTGGGCATTGGGGCAGAAGCCATTAAAACCATGTTGCAAAATTTAGATATGGTGGAACTGGCAGGCGAATTAAAAGGCCAAGTCGATACGTTGGGGGCGGCTGCTAGCCAGAAAAAAACCAAGCTCATGAAGCGTTTACGTTTGGTTGAATTGTTGATGGGCAGTAAGACGGATCCCAGTTGGATGGTGATGGAAGTCTTGCCTGTGACGCCTCCTGATTTGCGGCCGATGGTGCAGTTGGATGGGGGCCGTTTTGCCACATCAGATTTGAATGATTTGTATCGCCGTGTCATTAATCGTAATAACCGTTTGGCTCGTTTGATTGATATGGGTGCGCCTGAAATTATCATTCGTAACGAAAAGCGGATGTTACAAGAATCGGTGGATGCCCTGATTGATAACGGTCGTCGTGGTCGTACCGTGGTCGGTCCCAATAACCGTCCTTTGAAGTCTTTGTCTAACATTATTGAAGGAAAACAAGGACGTTTTCGTCAGAACTTGTTGGGTAAGCGAGTCGACTATTCGGGTCGTTCGGTTATTGTGGTAGGTCCTAGGTTGAACTTGCACCAATGTGGCTTGCCGAAAGAAATGGCGATTGAATTGTTTAAGCCTTTTGTCATTAATAAATTGATTGAACGGGGTGAGTGCCAAAATATTAAGTCGGCCAAGAAAAAAATTGAGCGTGGTGACACCATTGTCTGGGATGTTTTAGAAGAATTGATTAAAGGGCACCCTGTTTTATTGAACCGTGCGCCTACTTTGCACCGTTTGGGTATTCAGGCTTTTGAACCTGTTTTGGTTGAAGGACGCGCGATTCAGTTGCATCCTTTGGTCTGTACCGCCTTTAACGCTGACTTTGACGGTGACCAAATGGCCGTTCACATTCCTTTGTCTTTAGAAGCACAAGCCGAAGCGCGTATGTTGATGCTCGCGACCAATAACGTCTTATTGCCTGCCACAGGGAAACCTGCGATTACGCCCACTCAAGACATGGTGCTGGGTTTGTATTACTTAACCTTGGATAATCCTCATGCTAAAAAGGGAGAAGGCATGCGTTTCTTCAGTTTTGATGATGCGTTAGCGGCGTTTGAAGCGAAGGTGATTGATATTCACGCTAAAATTCACGTGCGTGATCATGATGGTGTCCTCTTAGATACCACCGTAGGCCGTATTATTTTCAACAAAACGGTGCGTCAAGCCTTGGCTCAAGCCTAGAGTATATTTGTGTAGAAGGCGATGGTGAAATCGTGAGCGTCTTCTACTTTTATGTTTCCCTTTAATGAAAAGAAAGAGGTTTTCCGATATGATGGCTCTGCAAAGCAAGAAAAAAACCGAGTTCTATAACAAAATTATGAATAAAAAAGAGCTCGGCAAGCTCATTTCAGATGTTTATAATGAACATGGGGGCGCCAAGGCCGGTAACTTGGCGAACTTATTGAAAAACTTAGGGTTTCGTTATGCCACATTGGCAGGGGTGACGATTTCGATTGATGACTTAGACGTTCCTGCGGTGAAAAAAGAATTGATGCAAAAGGCGGAAGATGAAATTAGTCAATCTCGTCAACGTTATTTGCGTGGAGAAATCACGGAAGTTGAACGTTATACTAAGGTTATCGACACTTGGGCGGAAACCAATGAAACCTTGACCAAGGCTGTAGTAGAAAACTTTGACAAGTTAAACTCTATTTATATGATGGCGTTTTCAGGCGCGAGAGGGAACCTTTCTCAGGTGCGTCAATTGGTGGGGATGCGCGGTTTGATGGCGGATTCTCAAGGACAAATTATTGATGTTCCCATTAAAACCAATTTCCGTGAAGGGTTGAGTGTAACGGAATACATTATTTCTAGTTATGGTGCGAGAAAAGGCTTGGTTGATACGGCTTTGAAAACGGCCGATTCAGGGTACTTGACGCGTCGCTTGGTGGATGTGGCTCAGGATGTCATTATTACTGAAGAAGATTGTGGAACCCAAAAAGGGGTATGGATGCGCTCGATCAGTGATGGATCTTCCATTGTGGTCACGCTAGAAGACCGTATTGTCTCTCGCGCGTCTGCCGTGGATGTGGTGCATCCTGAAACGGGAGAAGTCTTGGTACAGGCGGGACAAGTCATGACGGAAGCCATTGCTCAAGCCATCAACGAAGCGGGTATTGAAGCCATTTTAGTGCGTTCTGGCCTGACTTGTGAAACCAATTTCGGGATTTGTCAAAAATGTTATGGTTGGTCGCTCACCACTAATAAATTGGTGGATCAAGGCGAAGCCATTGGGATTATGGCCGCTCAGTCGATTGGGGAACCAGGCACTCAGCTCACCATGCGTACCTTCCACACAGGGGGGGTATTTAGTGGTGGCGTGTCTCGTGAAACGGTCAAGTCTACTCGGGCGGGTAAAGTTAAAACGGCCGTGCCTGTGCGTGACTTCCGTACGCGTCACGGTGATTTGGTGGATGTCGCGGCGAAAGATTGTCAATTGATTGTGGAAACCGTTCAGGGCGAAGAAGATATTTATACGGTCCCTTTTGGTGCCACTTTGTTTGTGCATAAGAAAAATGAAGCGGTAGCGCTGGGCCAAGCAATTTTTGAGTTTGATCCGAGTTCCGCACGTGGTAATATGAACCGCTTGACTGAAAAAGCCACCAAGGATATTACGGCGGATTTAAGTGGTAAGGTTCGCTATGAAGGTTTTGAAGCGGATGAAAAGCGCGATCGTCAAGGCAACATTTCTAGAACCTCAAACCGTAGTGGTACGATTTGGGTACTGGG
>JBIJBR010000046.1:0-10016 GCA_044345135.1 Vampirovibrionales bacterium | reverse complement strand
ACGGCATTGGCCTGCGGGCTTACGGTCAAAAAGATCCTTTGGTGGAATATAAACGTGAAGCCTTTGAACTCTTTCAACGTTTGATGTGGCAGATTCAAAATGAAGTGGTGTCCTTATTCTTCAAAAGCAAAATCCAGATTGACATTCCTGTAACGGAAGGCTTTAATGCCGAAGCCTTTGCCCAAAGTCAAGGCATGCAAAAGGTGTTTGCTGAAATGGAGGGGGGTACTTCTCTCGAAGAAAACATCCTGCCGCTGCCTGAAGAATCGCAAGCGTAATACCTGATCGCAACGAGGCTTGGGGGGCGGAGGCGCCTTGGTGTAGCAGTTCATCACTCTAGGACTCAGTTTACGGCCTATTTGATGTTTCATGCCTCCTAACAATCATGAGAAAAAGCTAAGGCCTAAAATTCTCCTCTCTACATTTTGAGCTGGTGGCGTCAGAGACCTTTTCGCGGAAAAAGGTCTCCACCCCTCTAAATCCGTTCAAGGAAGAACAGGTAGACTATTTCGTTTGAAAAAGAAAAGAACCCCCTATTTTCAATGTAAAGAAAGGGGGTTGCATTTTGTTTGAAGGGGTTTGACGAGAATATTAAAGCCGTAAAGCAGGCGAATTATTCTGTGCCATGGCAGCGGCCCCGATCATACCCGCATCATTACTTAATTGCGCAAAGACAATCGGTGTCGTCACCATAGAATCCATAATCCGTTCATTTAAGAAGTCTCTGAGCTTAGGCATTTCAACAAACTGCGCCATGCCTCCACCAATCACCACAATATCAGGATCCAACACATTCATGACATTGCCTAGGCCTGTGGCAATGTGTAAATGCCATTTATCCATTAATTGCATGGCCAATGTATTGCCTCGAACTTGAGCCGCAATAATATCGTGCGTGGTCAGCTCTTCTACGGATTTTCCCTGTAAAATATCTTGCGCAATCACACTATGAGGGAGTTCACGAATTTCACGTCGGCCCGTACGCGCCAAGCCTGTTCCTGACGCATAGGCTTCCCAACAGCCTAAACGACCACAGGTACAAAAGCGGTCATTGGTCAGTGAAATCCGCATATGCCCGACTTCCGCCGCTGAAAATTTGGAGCCTCGAATCAGGTGGCCATCAATGACAATGCCCCCCCCAACGCCTGTTCCCAAGGTAATCATAACGACATTTTTATACCCCACGGCCGCCCCTACTTGTACTTCTCCGTAGCAGGCCGCGTTGGCATCATTTTCGACATGAATCAACGCTTGTGGAATGTCTAGACGTTCTGCAAGCAAGGCCGCAATCGGAAAAGGGGTTCGGTCAATGGCTTTTAAATTACCCGTGGCCCCTAAAATATGACCTTGCGTACTGTCTACGACCCCTGCCGTACTAATGCCAATGGCAGGCCAGTCTTTCACGCCTAAATCTTTTTTAACCAAACTTAAAGACGCGGCGAGGCTATCAATAAAGGCATTGGCCGTCGTCGGCGTGGAGACTTTACGAGGCGTCTGATACGTCACTGTTTGATCCGCTTCAAAGGTAATCGCGGTGCAGGCAATCTTGGTGCCGCCAATATCAATCCCTAATTTTGTTTCTGACATCTTGATCAGTATCCTTATTTAAAATAAAAAACACCTTAGCACATAAAATACGGTACAAGACGCGACAATAAGGTGTTATGATATCACTTATTATACTCTAAATTTTAAAAAAAAGGATGCGTATGCCCTCTGCCTTAAATACCTGTTTCACAAATGCGCAATCCCCTTGGCAGAGCGAATTCGTCGTCAATCCAGAAGGGTTTTACGCGCTATTGTTAGGCTATAGCGTCTTTACCACCTTTCGTAGTGATGCGTCCCCCTGTTGGAGGCGAACGCATCTAAAACGGCTTTATGAACAGGGAAAAGTAATCGGGCTAGCTTTGCCTTGCTTTCGAGAGTTTGCGGAGGCACTTGAAATGGCGTTGGAGTCTTTTATTCCGCCTACC
The DNA here is from genome assembly GCA_044345135.1 of Vampirovibrionales bacterium. Lineage (GTDB taxonomy): Bacteria > Cyanobacteriota > Vampirovibrionia > Vampirovibrionales > JAJTHC01 > JAJTHC01. Next base: position 8,043 of record JBIJBR010000046.1, on the reverse strand, counting down.
GATGCGTTGATTTTTCGTTGCCGACTCACCTTATTCCCGTGGCAATTTCAACTCAAGCAGAAGCCTCCCTTTCAAGCGGCGTGCTGGATGATTCTTGAAGCGATAGAAACTTCGATGCCTTGGTCTTTGCCCCTTGCCTCAGGGACGGCGGTGGTGGTGGACTATGAGCAAGCCCACCCCACTTTAAAGCATGGGAGTCAGTTACCGAGTGTCTTATGGCAAGCCCACTCGTCTAAAAGCGAAACAGTGTTGTGGCGTAATCGGCAGGGCGAAATTACGGAAAGTACACATGCGAATCTTTTTTATGTGCATCGTCAATGGGGGTACTGTAATCCCCCGCGTTCTCAGGCCTTAGCGGGCGTGACGCGTCAGCAAGTCTTGAAAGCGGGCCGAAAGATCGGAATAGCGATTCAAGAACGCCCCTTGACCACGGCGGATTTAGGAGAGATTGACGCCCTGTTTTTAACCAATAGCGTGCAAGGCTGGCAATTGATGGACGCCTGGTCTGTGGAGAATCACCTCTTTACAGTCGCTCCTTCTATGGAAGTTCAAAGGCATTTGCAGGATTTGTATCAAGCATGGCACCGTCTTGCCTTTGATGCGGGCACGTCCTGTTATGCGGTGGATTGACACAGACCCTCAAACGAATCACTCTCTACGATAGTTTTTCTATATTAAAGAGTCGTCAGGTGATAGTTCCAAAATTCAAATAAAAAGAGAGGCCTTTGTAAAAATATGGGGCGATCGAGGGGAATCGAACCCCCGTATGCCTGGACCACAACCAGGTGCCTTAACCGCTTGGCGACGACCGCCATATTTCAAGTTCACTTCATTTAATGTAAATAAAACATAAGCAGGCGTCAATGTTTTTGTCTACGGTCTTTTGATCACGAGGCTTAAGCCCCACGAAGGAAGCCCGCCAATAAGGCTAAAAAATTTCATAGGGTAGCCTATTGAAAAAATGGATAAAATCCCCCCGCATAACGCACGTTCGGATTCATACGTTGCACTTTACTCCACAAACGACTCTCTTCAGGAGGCAACCCTGCTCCGCCGCATCGTACCACGGTGGCATGATTCACCAGTGCTTTGGCCTCCAGATGATGCATAGCAGTTAAAGTATTTAAAGACAGCATGGCTTGATCCACGCCCCCATCGCCTAAGGTAATGAGACCTTCCAATTGTTGATCCCATGACTTTTCAGGAGTGGAAACCTTTAACGCTAGACTTAAATCAATCAAGGCATCATACAAATAACGCAGACTCACGCCTTTGTCCAAAAAGCCATGAATGAGGATGTATGAACGCGGACTATCCGATTTTTGGCGGGCAATGGGTGAATGCCTATTTTTCGTCTGAGTCCCCGCAGAAATGCTCAGGCCTTGAGCACTATAGCGATCCTGATAAGGCTGAAACGCCTTCATCGCTTCTTGCTTAAGGACGTCCACCAAAACGCTTAAGGCGTCGACGGTACTGTTATCTAACGTACTCCGCCGATTTTGAGGAACTAAAATTTCTAGGGGGAAGTCCCGAGAAGTCTGAGCATCCCAAGCCGCCAAGCTGTCTCGCCATAAATAGGTCGAAGGGTCCTGAGCATCCGAGTAAGGAGACAATCCCATACTTTGAATCAAAGGCTTAGGGTCACCTTCTCCAAAAAAAACGACAATTAAATGCTCCACATAAAAGGAGGCAGACGCCTCTGTTTCTTCTTTCATTTCAAGCAAAACGGGCAAGTGAAAGCCATGGGTAATCTCCATTTGCTGTTGGTCTCGCATCGTTTTAATCATCGACTCAAAGCCCAACGTGGCCGTGTCACCCACAGGGTCTTCACCATGACAAAACGCTTCCACCGCCAAGAGATTCAGTCCTTCCCTACGCGTTTTATTCAAAGCCAGCGACTCAAAAAAACGATGGTAATGACGAAGCAACTGTTCCCTTAAGACCCCTGACAACGGCAGGCGCTGAAATTCTTCAACATCATGCGTATAATCTTCTAATAAGGCACGGTCATAGGCATGAAAGGGCATGGCCTGCCGTAAACTAGGGTTTTGCAGATCTTGCATAAACCTTGCCCACGTGGGGGCATTATGCACATTGAGATAGGCCACTTGCCCGTTATTGCAAAGTAAAACATCGGGCGCGTGAATCTCATTTAAGGCGTGGCCGAGCTCCGCTTGCCAATTTAGAGTCACTTCCAAGGTTCGCCCTGTGCTAAAGATATTGAGTTGTGCCTCCGCAGGCAAAGGGGTTGTATAGGGAATCCTAGCGTGATGAACCCCTAAAAAGTCCGTGGCACCCTGATTCAGGTAAACGGCATTGTCCTGCTTATGCGTCAAGGTTTCGTCAACATCAGTAGCCAAAAGTACCCGAGCCATTTTGAGTTTTTGAGTCAAACGTTCAAACATAGGGACATCACATTTTGTTTCAGTAGAAAATAAAATCAAAGGGCCAACGTCTATTAGACTAACATAAAGCACTGATTTTAAACAGAGAGAACTCACTCTATAGTGTCAAGCATAAATCTGAGACAAATGGCTCAAAATATAAAACAACTCCCTAAACGTGTAAGAAGAAAAGGCTGCGATGAACCTCTTCTTCTTACGGTATTATTTAAACTGTTACGTTCTACGTTTAGGCTAGGGGCCTATGGGCATTTACTTTAAACTGCTTTTTTTTGAGTCGCTTGAATTAAGCTTAGAATCAGCGTAATCATAAGCTTAGCCATTTCTGGATTACTTTGAACTTCTTTCGAACTTAACAAAGACACCACCAATGGACGCAAAGCTTTTAATAAAGTATCTGAATTCGGCGTAACCTTTACTATATCTATTGTTGTATTGACGGTCTCAGCGTCCGAAGCGGCTTCAAGTTCATCTAAACGAGCGAGATCTTTCGTTTGAGCGGCTCCTAATGGTAGAATCGCATCTAGCCCTAGATCTGATCCAAAATTGGTGATTCTGGAATAATTTAAAGCATTCCCAAATTCTAAATCAGGTTGAGCATTTTCATCATAGAGTTCAGGCTGAGCAATTTCTGAAATTTCTTTATAAAACGCATCAGATTCTGCTTGCGTAATGGTTCCATCCCCATAACCAGGATCATCTTTACCTTTAATACTGTCGATGTATGCAAGGGCTTGTCCATAATCACGGGCATCAAGACCATCAGAACCTGCAAAAGACATATACACCGCCTTAAGGTTTTCTGGGCTTAGATTACTTTTGACTTGGCCTGTCAGGCCTCCCGCTTGTTGAAATTCTGTAAAGTCAACAGTCCCATTTTTGTCTTTGTCATTATTGCTAACATAGTCTTTAGATTGTGTGGATATTTTCGTAATAGTAAAAGTGGGAACATTGGGAATACTCGTCATCATATTTTCCTCGATTATGAATGTGCCTAAAAGAGATGTCTCTCGAAGCCTTAATAAAGGTCCGTACCTTAATAAAGGGAATAGAACACAGTGAATTGCGAAAGTGACATATTTCTTTACAAAGCCATACGCAAACAATCAGCACAATCCATTTGGTCGTACCCTGCCTTTGTGCTAATATGTTGTCAATAAAAATGGTTGATGAAGGATGATACTCCATGATGATGGCCCCTCGATTTAAACGTATTTTGCTTAAAATTAGTGGCGAAGCCCTCATGGGGGATCAAGGCTTTGGCATCAAACCCGAAGTCGTAGGAAAAATTTGTGATGAAGTAAAAGAAGCGCATGCCCTTGGCGTAGACATCGCTATTGTGGTCGGGGGGGGCAACATTTTTAGAGGCGTTCAAAATAGCACTAAATTAGGTATGGACCGTGCGGCAGCGGATTATGTGGGCATGACGGCCACCATTTTAAACGCCTTGGTTTTGCAAGGCGTTCTTCAAAATAAAAAAGTGGAAAACCGTATGATGACTGCCATTGGCATGGACCGTGTGGCGGAACCTTATATTCGTAAGCGCGCCATTCGTCACTTAGAAAAAGGCCGTGTCATCGTCTTTGGCGGGGGAACGGGCAACCCCTTCTTCTCCACCGATACCACATCCGCCTTACGCGCCGCTGAATTAAACGCCGATGTCATTTTAATGGCCAAGAATGGGGTGGACGGGGTCTATGACAAAGACCCTAAAACACATGCCGACGCCGTTAAATTTGAGCGTTTAACGTATGACGACGTTTTACATCAAAATTTAAAAGTCATGGATCAAACCGCTATTGCCTTGTGTAAAGAAACTAAGTTGCCGATTATTTGCTTTGATTTCAACGCGCACAACGCCATTTGTGGCTTATTACAAGGCGAGAAAATCGGAACCCTCATCGCCACAGAAGACTGGCAAGGTTAGGATTCATTTTTCAAACAACGTATTCTACGTGATACTTATAACCCTAATGCCCGTGAATTCTTTTGATTCACGGGCATTGTTTTATAGCTTCTAAACATTTATAGCTTCTAAACAGGCAATTCTTCTTTTTCAGGTAGAATGAACTGCATATGTAAATCCCCAAGCTGTTGGGCATCTGGCATACTGGGTGATTGCGTCATCAGACATTGTGCCGCATTATTTTTAGGAAAGGCAATGACTTCACGAATACTGCTGGCCTGAGTCAACATCTGCACGATACGGTCCATACCAAAGGCCAAGCCCCCATGCGGAGGGGCACCAAACTCAAGCGCGTCAAGTAAGAATCCAAATTGAGCTTGAGCGGCTTCTGGTTCAAAACCAATCATACCCAATAATTTGGCTTGCAATTCACTTTGATGAATACGAATGGATCCTCCCCCAATTTCAGCCCCATTGTAGGCCAAATCATAACCCAAACTTCGAACAGCCGCAGGGTTTGTATCCAAGAAAGCCATATCATCCGGGTGAGGCGAGGTAAAAGGATGATGACAAGGAGACAAGGCCCCTGTGAGATCATCGACCTCAAACATGGGGAAATCAACGACCCAAGTGATTTGATGCGCCGTAGGGTCAATTAAATCATGGCGCTTGGCAAAATGGAGTCGAAAACGACCTAGGACTTCGCAGGCCTTATTAAATTGTGTGTCTGCCATAAAGAAAATCGCATCGCCCGTTTGCGCTTGTGTTTTTTCCAAAACCGCTTGGGTTTCCGCTTCACTAAAGAACTTTAAAATCGGAGATTTCAGGCCTTCCTCTTCCGTCAGCAAAATATACGCCAAACCTTTGGCCCCAAATTGACGGGCTTGCTTTTGCAAATCATCCAATTCTTTACGGCTATAGCTCGCCGCATGCGGGACCCGTAAGGCCAAGACAATCCCTTGTTGAGCCGCTTCTTTAAAGACCGCAAAATCGGTGTTTTGAAAGACTTCCGTCAGGTTCGTGAATGAAAGGTCAAAACGAAGATCAGGCTTGTCGCTACCGTAGCGTTCCATGGCTTGCCGCCAGGTTAAACGCGGAAACGGCGTCGGCAAATCAATATCGGCGACTTTGAACATATGTCGAATCAAGCCTTCCATGGTGGCCATGACGTCTTCTTGCGTGACAAAGCTCATTTCTATGTCGATCTGCGTAAATTCTGGTTGACGATCCGCCCGTAAATCTTCATCTCTAAAACATCGCGCCAACTGATAGTAACGCTCCACGCCACTCATCATCAAAATTTGCTTAAATAACTGAGGAGACTGCGGCAACGCATAAACCTGCCCCGCATTCACTCGGCTGGGGACCAAGTAATCTCTCGCCCCTTCAGGAGTGGATTTAATCAGAATAGGCGTTTCCACTTCAAGGAAGCTTTCTCCGTTTAAGTATTCTCTCATGGCTTGAACCAAACGGTGACGCAACTCAATGTTTGCAAACATTTCAGGGCGACGTAAATCTAAGTAACGATGCTTCAGACGAAGGGCTTCATCCACATTTTGGGCATCATCCAGCGGAAACGGTAAGGTTTTGGAGCGGTTTAACACGTCTACCACGTCAGGGTAAATTTCAATCGTGCCTGTGGGGAGCTTCGTATTTAAAGTGTCTTCAGGGCGAGGGGTAATCACACCTCTCACACAAATCACGGATTCATTTTTAAGCGTTCCTAAAATATCATGCACCGCTTTATTACGTTGAGGGTCCGCCACCAATTGAATCAGGCCTGTGCGGTCTCTCAATTCGATAAAGGTAATCCCCCCCAAATCTCGATTCACCGACACCCAACCATTCAGAACGACGGATTCTCCAATCTGTGTAGCACTTAATTCTCCACACCAATGACTGCGACGTTGTTCAGCTTTAAATAGCTTAAGGGAAGGTGCGATGGTATTCATGCGTAAGCTTTCTCCATTTGAATTAATATGCTATATTCTATTATAACGCAAAAGGACGAAAACCAAAAAAAGAAAGTGTCCCTTGTCATGTTAACTGTCGATTTACAGGCGGGTCTAAAAGACCTTTCCCACTGGGTCTTAAAGCAGGATCTTAAAGCTGAATATTTAGAGCGCTCCTTTGTGTTTGAAAATTTCAAGGAAGCCTGGCGCTTTATGAATGCCGTCGCCATTCATGCCGAAACATTACAGCACCACCCTGATTGGTCCAATGTGTATAACCGAGTCTGTATTCGCTTAAGTACCCACGACACAGGGGGAGTGTCTGAAAAAGACCTTCAGTTAGCACGCGTGATTGATACCGTGGCGAATGAATTAAGCCAAGGTCTGTAAAAGATCAGAAGCAGGGGTATAATCAGGATTCATCGCAAGGACTTGCTGAAACATCAAACGCGCGTGCTTCGTTTGACGAGTTTCGATATAGAGTTGCCCGAGATGATAGTAATTTTCAGTATCCATGGGATTCATTTGTACACTGCGTTGAAATAAATTATACGCTTGAGTCAATAACCCACAATACATAAAGGTGCGGCCCACCAATTTATACACTTCAGGGTTTAATTGAGCGAAACTCCCTAGATACGCCATGACTTGTTCCATGCAGTCAATGGCTTGGAAGCGATACATCAAAAACAAATCCCCTTCTAGGCGATTGCGTAAATGTAAAAAGCTCGGCCATACATCCAATTGATTGCTCGCGGCACGGTAGACAATGTCTGCCCATGAAATTTGTGAACACTTTGGAAGCTTTTGAAGAGCCTCCTTGGCTTTGGGGTATTGACGTTGACACAAGTAACCGAGTGAAGCTTGTTCCCATCGTTTATATTGATGCAATAGACGCGTGGCGTGCTGTAGCTCTTGAGCATCCAAATAGGCGGTTGCGCAAAGGTCCACCAAGGCATTCAAAAGTGGCGGGTCAATATGACTGGTGGACGCGTGCAAGGGATTCAACGGTAAAAGAGACAAGGCCTTTTTAGGATTCTTTTCAATCCACAAGGCTTGCCGTGAAGGGGTTAACGCTTCCCAAGTCAGCGGTACTGTCATAGCCAAAGTCCCCCCTTGTATAGACCCCTTCATGCCTTTTAACGATGGGGGTGACGTCTTTAAAAACGCATGAAACGGAGGACGTGGAGGCATGAAGATTCCTACTGTTCAATATAGGGTTCACTGGCTTTACGTGTGGTATTTGACCACCTGCCAACACGATTTAGGGTATCCTTAAAATCGTTATGCGCCACCGTCGTTTGGTGTGCTTTTTGGTTGGCCTGCATAATATCTTGATAAATTTCTTCACGGTGAATCGAAATATGCCGTGGCGCTTCAAAACCCAATTTCACTACATCTCCACGAACATCCAAGACGGCCACCATGACATCATGACCAATGACAATCTTCTCGCCTAGTTTTCGGCTGAGTACTAGCATGATTAAGTCCCTTATTTTGCTTTAGATGATAGGTTCAACAAAACAGGATCTTTTTAAACCGTAGCTTGAACTTCTGGCGAAAGGGAAGGATCTACGCCGATTCTTTCTTGAAGCGCAACAAAATCAATCAGGCCATGTTCATCCAAGGCTTCTGCAGGAACCAAGCGAACTTTGGTCCCGTAAGTTTTCGCATCATCTAAAATCAGTTGTACCGCCAGACGCGTTTCATTATGAAACACAATAGGCCCCAACAGATTCACCGTCATTTCAACGGGGTTCTCTTCTGGAATAGTTACAATGGT
>JBIJBR010000067.1:0-8066 GCA_044345135.1 Vampirovibrionales bacterium | reverse complement strand
TAAAACAGGAGACAAGTTTAGAGATTTAATCCTAAAAGAAAGCAAAGCCTAATAGCCCTCTTTCCCACAAGCGTCTTGCAACCGTGTATCTCAAACAGATTGCTTGCTGTCATCATATCGTAAGTGAAGTAGGCATGCACGATTTTAAAAAGCTTCGTTACAAAATGCAACAATCAGAACAGCCTCTACACAAAAAAAATACGGCCTAGGTGGCCTCTTCTAGGGCGTCTTGAATACTTTGAAAACGGCCTTTGGCTTGATTTAAAAAGGCTTGGCTTTGCTGAATATGTAAAACCCCCTCTTCAAACAAAAGCATAGACATTTCCAAAGAAAGCGACTCTTGTCGGAAGCGGTCCAAAATTTCACTTAACGCTTGTGTATGTTCCGTAAAACTCTTTTCTGAAGATTTAACCATTCTAGGCCTCCTTTTTATCATTGAATTGCTTTTACGAATTTTCAACCCTTAAAATTCAAAGCCCTTTTGTGAAAAGAACATAGTTTTCACAAGCCTCAAAACACCTGAACTTGAGAATCCAGTGGATTCATAAAGCGGGTGATATTATTGCGGAAAATTAAGGATACCGTCCCTGTTGGGCCATTACGTTGCTTGGCGATAATAATTTCAGCAATACCGGGCTTGTCCGTTTCTTTATTGTAGTATTCATCCCGATAGATAAACATGACCACATCCGCATCCTGCTCAATCGAACCCGATTCACGTAAATCGCTAAGCATCGGGCGTTTGTCATCTCGACTTTCCACCGCACGAGACAACTGTGACAAAGCAATCACAGGGCATCGTAATTCACGGGCCAAGCCCTTTAAGCCTCGAGAAATCGCCGCAATTTCATTTTGACGATTTTCCATACCTGTGCTCCCCGCACGACCTTGCATCAACTGTAAATAGTCAATCACAATCATTCCAATTGGTTGATTTTGACGTTCAATCATCAATTTACGCGCTTTGGCTCGCATGTCCATCACCGTCATATTCGGTGTATCGTCAATAAAAATAGGGGAATCCCCTAAGCGCCCCATGGCAGAAGCCAATTTACTAAAATCATTTTCGCTAATATCCCCCGTACGAATACGTTGGGCATCAATTTCGGCTTCTGCACAGAGCATCCGCTGAACCAACTGCTCTTTACTCATCTCTAAGCTAAAAAACAAAACAGGTTGTGCTTCCTTCATGGCGACATGCGTCACCAAGTTCAACACCAACGCCGTTTTTCCCATAGACGGGCGCGCGGCCAAAATCAAAAGATCATTCTTTTGAAAGCCTGACAAATAATTATCTAAATCATAGAAGCCAGAAGCCAGCCCCATCAAGCTGCCTTTATTATTGTTTCGCTCTTCAATTTGCTGAAACGTCGTGGGTAAAATACTTTCAATCGAGACCAGATTGTCCGAAATATTATGCTGCGCTACCGCAAAAACCGCCTGCTGGGCTTCATCAATTGCAATATCCGCCGATTCACTTTCATAGGCGGAGCGAACCACTTCCGCCCCCGCTTTAATCAAAGCACGTTGCAAGGCTTTATCTCGAATCAAGGTGGCATAATAAGGCAAATTCGCGGTGGTCATGACCGCCAAGGCCAAATCATTCAAATACGCCCGCCCGCCCACTTGATCTAAGCAGTCTTGATTTTTCAAGACTTCCGACACGGAAATCAAATCCACCGGCTGACCTTTTTCAAAAAGGTGACAAAGCGTCTTATAAATCAATCGATGACTCGGACGATAAAAGTGATGTTCCCGTAAAACATCCACCACGCGAATCAAGGCGTCGGGCTCCACCAAAACGGCACCTAAAACGGCTTGCTCCGCTTCCAAGGCATGCGGTGGGATCCGTTCAAAAAAGCTATAATCCGTATCGTCTAAGGCACGGGCTTCGGCTTGATGAGACAAACTCGCTTCTTCAACACCTGTCCCCCCAAATAATACATTCCCCTGAAAAACGGGTTCAAGCTCAAAATCAGGGAGCTCAGGCAAGCCTACAAGTAGAGGACCCATCCCAATTTTTTTATTCATAGAACACCTATTTCTTTTCTAGTAAAAATAAAAATTCTTGATGCGGTTTTTCTGAATCACGAATCCAATCTTTCGTCCACTGCATACCTGCCATCACATTTTGCTTATAATTGATTTTTAAAATGTTTAAAATAGTGCCATTTTCATGCAAGACGTTTTCCAGCTCTTCAGCGGTGGCACGCCCACCAGAGCTATAAGACAATAACACATAACAAGCTTGGACACTTTGAATGAGTTTAGCAATCGCATTAACCGCAATAAAGTGCCCCGCTTCATCTTTACGAAAGTCTTCAAAAGGGGAATAAGAAAGCGTGTCCTTAGAATCTACTCGTCGATTAACCTTGCCAAATAATTCGGGCTTGTCATTTAAGCAAATGGTTTTATACACATGATAGTAAGACGCATAACGAATACGAGACGGAGGCATTTTTTCATTGTTCGAACCATAAGGCGGATCCAAATAAGCCAAATCGTAGCTTTGACCTTGAATGGCATCAAATATACTTTGGTTAGTAACAAGATGTTTTTCTTGAGAACGAACAATGTTAGGGACCTTTAAGTGTAAATCATTATAGGAACGTGCCGACCACTGCCGTAAGTAAGACGCATAATGTCCCATTGTATTATCCACCACATCAAGGGCATTAATTAGGCTAGTGACTAACACATTTTCATCTGTTTTGTCGAGTTGAAGCCGATCAATTTCTTGACGAATGGCATCCAATTTCATGGTATTTTTCAATTGCCAAGGACGTTTATGAAGTTGTAAGTCTTCAGGCAAGCATCCATAATGTTCTGAATGCCAACCATAAATAGGCAGCAATTGATTGAGGGCATCGATGTGTTCTTGATAGTACGACAAGGGGGCTTGGGCTTCTAAATAGCAGGATGCAAAGGTGTTTGACCATATTGAAACATCATTACTATGCACTTGATAACCTGATCGAGCCAGTGCTTGAGATACACGAGTCGTTCCTGCGAAACCATCTAAAACGGTTTTTATTTTTAAGGGACGAATCAAGTCTAAAATTGTAGGAATAAGTTTGAGTTTAGAGCCTGCATACTTAATCCCTTCTGTGGGGATTACATAGGGTATCGTATTCGTGGTTTCTTGAAAAGACTCCACATCAAATAATAAAGACTGGGGACTCATTGAAAAGGATACTCCCTTTTAAGTTGGGTAATATCCGCTTTAAGTTGTTCTAAAGCAACAGAATGTCCACGTTCTGACGCCACCAACGCATGGGAAAACAAACGAACCAAAATCGGATTTTCAGCATCATAAAAACGAAAAACAGGATGTTTTCGCCCCTTTCCTACAGATTCATATCTCATCGAATGAATATGAATTAAGACTTTTGCCTTGTCAAAAATTAAGATATTACAGCGTTTTTTCTTTTCATTATAAATAAGGGGGAGTGTATTATTGGCAAAAAATGCTTCAAACTCAGGACGTTGTAAAAACTCAATAATGGCCTTTGGTGTATTTAGTTTCACTTGATGCAATTCTAATAAAGGGAAGAGTTTAGAGGATTTATCGGTTGAAAGTTGTAGTGGTCCATCTCCATAGGCTTTAAGACTTACGGGGAAACTTGCCCCTGTAATTTCAGAAAGAATCGTAATATCTTCTTCATTTGTTTTGGCACGAAACAAATCCTTACCAACATGAAGCGATTTATAATCGTACATGTATTGATTGATGAATTCAGCAATCGCAATTTCCGCTAAGTCCCCATGTGTTTTATTGCCAATGAGTCGCATGGTAAAGATATTACTCAAGGTTAGACTAATCAAACTGGGATTTTTTGAAAAAAGTGTTTTGAGCCTTAATCCAAACTCACGAAATGCTTCGGAGGAGGTTAGACTACTTTCTTCTGTGTTCATATAAAAGCCCCAATGCGGTTGATTAAAATGCTGATGACAGGAATCGAACCTGCGACCTACGCGTTACGAATGCGTTGCTCTACCGACTGAGCTACATCAGCACACATTCCCTAATAAATTCCACTTTAACGTAAACACAAAATAAATCAATATCAAAAGCGGGACCCTCGTGCTAGAGACTCCCGCTTTCTTGAATAAACGATTACAAAAAACTAAGCCTTCGCCTTGGCTTCAGCGGCCAATAACGCAGGATCAATTTTAAGACTCGGCCCTTGTGTCGAAGTCAAGTACACCGATTTGATATAAGTGCCTTTCGCCGCAGCAGGCTTCGCACGTACAATCGCATCATACAAGGCAAGTAAATTGCTCAACAACTGTGCCTGAGTAAATTCACGTTTACCCACGCCCACATGAACCACCCCTTGTTTGTCAGGACGAATTTCCACACGACCTGACTTTACGGCGATAATGGCTTCTTTCACATTCGCCGTGACGGTACCACTTTTAGGGTTAGGCATTAACCCTTTGGGTCCTAAAACACGACCAATGCGACCCACTTGAGCCATCATATCAGGCGTTGCAATCAAAACATCGAAATCAAAGAAATTTTCTTTTTGAATACGCTCCAACAAGTCTTCAGACCCGTAAAAATCGGCGCCTGCTTCTTTGGCTTCGTTTACCTTTTCACCTTTGGCAATCACCGCCACACGAACGGTTTTACCGGTTCCTTCAGGCAAGACAACCGTCGTACGGACTTGTTGATCAGCATGCTTCATGTTAATCCCCAAACGAACGTGAAATTCAACAGACTCGTTAAATTTACCGACTTCGTTTAAAACAGACTGAAGCGTTGCCACTCCCTCAGTTAATGAGGTAGGTTGATGAACGTCCGCAAGAAGTTCTTGCATTTTTTCTTGACGTTTCGTTTTCTTTGTAGCCATGGCGTGCTACTCCTTTTAAATTAAATGCAAATTAAAATAACGTGCACATGAGTAATAATGTTCCAGCGAAAACTAAGAGACTTATTCAGTCACTGTAATTCCCATGGAACGAGCGGATCCACGAACCTGTAGGGTGGCCGCTTCCAAATCATTTGCGTTTAGATCCCCCATTTTAAGGGCAGCAATTTCTTTGGCCTGTGCTAAGGTAATACTACCCACCGGTTGCAAAGGATTAGAAGCCGCTTTAGGGACGCCTGCTGCTTTTTTAATCAAAAAACTAGTAGGGGGCGTTTTTAGTTCAAATGTAAAAGAACGATCTTCATAAACGGTAATTTCAACAGGAATAATATCGCCCACACGATCCGCCGTTCTAGCGTTGTATTCCTTACAAAAACCCATGATATTCACACCATGTTGACCCAAAGCGGGACCAACAGGAGGCGAAGGGTTTGCTTTACCAGCGGGGAGCTGGAGCTTAATTTTACCCGTGACTTTTTTGGCCATGGTAGGGGAATCCTCCAAATTGTATAACTCATTACGCCAAGATTCTCAAAAAATAATTCTGAAAAATACCACGTAACACCTAAGGAAACAGAAACTTGTACTTTTTTCAGCACAGAACCCCTATCTACCCTAGACGACCATTTTAAATCAAACACAAGAGAATGCAAACCTTTGCAAACGCCTGATAGACAGGACGCCATACACGGTCCATACTCCAACAGAAAGACTAAAAGAAGACTCCTCTCAATACTGTAAGCTTAAGCACTTTCTTTTCTGCTCCAGCGAAAACAGCTTATACTGACAAGGTAGCCGATGCTCTTTTAACCCTTAATACGAGCAGATGTCTCGTCGTCTTCACCATTAGGATGCCGAAGCCCGAACGCTTAATCTACTTGGAGCTTTAACCCCATGACGCCTTCTTTTCTTTCATTTGTCCATGCCTTAAATCCAAATCCTCGTTTTTGGTTACTGCAAAGTCTTTTTGTTCCCCTACTCGCCTTACTAGGGAGCTTATACATCACCTCAAGCGTTTCCGCCAATGAACCGCCCGTTACAGAAGCCCCCGCCATCTTGGACGACTACGTTTTACAAGCGCCAAGCACAGAACATCCCATCGCACAGCCTGCCGTGGATGCGTCTCCCTATCAAATCTATTTTTCACATTATGAATTTCCCACCCGCTTTTTTGGGGGAAGTCCTAGTGATCCAACCAAACGAACACAATTTCAACTGGCCTTACATCAGGCGGTGAATCACTACCCCAACATGAAAATGACGGACCATCTTGAAAAGGCGAACTATCGTGTTGAAATTGAATGTGCGGGTTTATTGCTTTGTTCACGCGTCCAACTCAATGTTTATGATTTACACCGTAATTTCTTAGCCGCCATGCAAATGCCACGGGCGCATTTGCTCACCAATGAATACAATTTACGCGACGAAGCGCGTCAAATTGCAGAAGTGGTCAACCGTCGTCTCCTCGCCTTCCCTCAAGGGGGTTACGGAAACTACTTAAGAGAACCCAAGGCCTCCTTTTAAAGAAGGGACGCCTTAGGTGGCCGCCAACATAGCGGCCAAATACGTCGCAAGTGCTTGGCCACCGAGCCCTTCGGCTTGAGCCACTTCAATGAGTCGGCTCCCTGTGATCATGCCGTCAAACCCTAAAGCCTTCATTTGTATAATATGCTCAGGTTCAGAAATCCCAAACCCCACACAGAGGGGTAAATCCGTATGCTGACGCAAGCGTTGGATTAAATCTGGTAACCGTTGGTCATACCGAGCTTCTGTCCCCGTAATCCCCAAACGAGACACCACATAAATAAACGCCCCTGCATGTTCCACAAAAGAATCAAAACGATCCTCACTGGTCAGCGGAGACACGATAAAAATCAGTTCAATGCCTCGGGCTTCCGCAAAAGGCTTGACTTCACTGGCATGTTCTGGCGGTAAATCGGCAATCAAGCAAGCATCCGCACCCGCGTCTTTAAGTTGCTTAAAAAAATCATCAATACCTTGAGACAAAACGGTATTGTAATACACCAAAACCCCAATCGGGAGTTCCCCATCCAAAGAACGCGCATAGGCAATACCGTCAAAGGCATCTTGAATCGTATAACCATTAG
The DNA here is from genome assembly GCA_044345135.1 of Vampirovibrionales bacterium. GTDB lineage: Bacteria > Cyanobacteriota > Vampirovibrionia > Vampirovibrionales > JAJTHC01 > JAJTHC01. The sequence goes on along the minus strand of JBIJBR010000067.1, from coordinate 1,084 downwards.
CCAAGGCTTCCGTAACGGCGGCTTGAATCACAGGACCGTCCGCAACAGGGTCACTAAAGGGGAAGCCCAATTCTAAAGCGGCAGGACGAGCGTCTACCATGGTTTTTAAAACCTCACAAGCGCGCTGCACCGTGGGAAAGCCCAATAAGGTAAAGGGAATAAATGCTTTTTTAGACGTGGTCTTTAACTGTGCAAAACGACGGGCAAATCGAGACATTCGCTAGCCCACCGTCACAGAAGAGGCACATAAGGAAGTCAACGCCTCGGCAATGGCATCCCCCATTTCGCGTGTCCCCACTACTGTGTCACCCGCCTGGGCAATATCCTGCGTGCGCAAACCTTTCGCCAAGACGGCTTCAATCGCCACATCCACCTGTTGAGCCAATAGAGGCGCCTGCCAAGAGGTCGCGACCAATGCTTTAACCGATAAAATGGTGGCAATCGGATTCGCAATATTCTTACCCGCTAAACCAGGGGCAGAGCCATGACTAGGTTCATATAAGGCATAGGCATCTGTACCAAAACTAGCGGAACTCAGCATGCCTAAAGACCCCGTCAACATAGAGGCTTCATCCGACAAAATATCGCCAAAGGTATTTTCAGTCACCATGACATCAAACTGACGCGGATTTAAAATCAATTGCATGGCCGCATTGTCCACATACATGTGAGACAACGCCACATCAGGAAAGTCCACAGACATCTCTTCCACCACGGCTCTCCATAAACGAGAAGTCGCCAAAACATTCGCCTTATCTACCGAACAAAGGCGCTTCTGCCGTTGTTGCGCCAAAACAAAGGCATCACGCACAATTCGTTCGATTTCATAGCGCTGGTAACTTAAGGTGTCCACGGCGTCATCTTGATTTTGAATTTTTGGTTGTCCAAAATACAAGCCCCCCGTCAATTCTCTCACCACCATCAAATCCACCCCTTGAATCACATCTGCCTTCAGAGTAGACGCAGACAATAAAGCATCATATGCTTTAACAGGACGAATATTCGCATAGAGATTCAAGGCTTTACGAATCCCTAATAAGCCTTGTTCAGGCCGACGTTCAGGGGGGAGGCTGTCATATTTAAA
>JBIJBR010000045.1:0-10083 GCA_044345135.1 Vampirovibrionales bacterium | reverse complement strand
ACAGTGCTTTATCATAAAACCTTGTTTCTATACGGTTTTGACGAGGAGGGATATGAGGTTCAATCCCCTGATTCCGGGCAAAATCACGAATCGCATCACTATCATAACCCTTGTCCGCCAGCAAGGCTTCCGCCTGAAGCCCCGAAATTAGAGCAATGGCTTGAGTCGCGTCGTGAACCTGACCACCACTGACAATAAAGTCTAACGGGTTGCCCAGTGCATCGCATACGGCATGTATTTTAGAAGAAAAGCCCCCACAAGAACGCCCTAAGCCTTCAGGGCCTTGCTCGTTTTTTTGGGACTGGCACAGGCGTGTGCCCTTAATATCGTAGAATCCACTAGGATATACGCCATATCGGGATCTTCTTGAAAATAATACAGCATTTTGTACCAAATTCCTTTTTTCGCCCAGTCTGCGAAACGGCGATATACCGTATTCCACGACCCGTAGTGCGACGGCAATAAGCGCCACTGAACACCTGAGCGAAGCATCCAAAAAACAGCCTCTACAAAACGACGGCAGACGGCTTCATTTTTGACATAAATTTCTGGAAACCCGCATCAATACTCATAAATACGTGTCCATTGATATTGATTAAGGCTCAATGAATAAGACATATACACGCTCCTTTTAAAGAAGTGTATCATACATCTTAACAAATCTCAACAGAACCTACCTATTTTGTATATTTATATAGGAATACGACAATCGCATCAAAACAGCTCAATTTAATTTGGTGCGGGATTGTTATAAAACCTTACAAGGCATTGCCAAAGGCGGAGGCTTCCGCGTCACGAAGGCGCTGCCGTGCCAAGGCATCCTCCCCACGCTGGACTTGTACCTCATTCAAGGGGACCCATTCAGGGACCTGCGTGTGTGCTTCCATTCCCACAAACACCAAATAGGTACTGGCCACCAAACGCGGCATGCTCCCTGCTTGAGACAAGGCTTCACAGTCCACTTGAACTTCTAAAGCGCCGTCCCATGTTTTGGTTACCACCGCTTTGGGTCTTAAAATATCTGTAATATACGTTGGTGCCTTAAAATCCATACGGTCTTGTCGGATACATCGGATTTGGTCATGCCCCACGTGGGAGCTGGCCGCCTTGAGAGCCACATCAAACATATGAGACAAAACGACCCCCCCAAAAATATTTTGCTCTAAACCATTGCCGTCTTGCTCAGTCATGACAAATTGGCCAATCGCGGTGGCTTCGCTTCCTACAATGGGGTGCCACGTGGTTTGAAGCAGTTCTTCTTGTCGATACGTCTTACGTAAATCTGCAGAGCGTTGTAAAAGCTGGTCTTCAGGGGTAATGGGAAGCAGGGCGGCAATGCAGTTGGCATCCGCCTTGCCTTGGCCTTGTTCAGACGTCGCGACGGCCACCACATAAGCCGTGGCCACTAGGCGTGTTTCATCCGTACGGAAATTCCAAGCGGTGACCACCACACGACTTTCCATACTCGTTTTCCACACCCGCGTCATACGTGCATCTAGGGATAAAATTTCCCAAGGGAAAACAGGCGCGATAAAATCCAAGCGATCAATCGAAGCCGTTACAGGGTCAAGACTGGCTCCCAAATGACGCTTGACGGGGATGCACCCTGCAATATCAATCAACTTTAACAATTCCCCTACGGGCACGGATCCATGTATCCCCAGCATCGAATTAAATAAGGGCACTTGCAAGCGAAACGCACTTTCATCTGCAATTTTAGTGGGCTTTAAAATTTCGGAATGGGTCGCATGGGGATCGATTTGGGATTGAAACGGCATAGTCAGCATTTTCCTATGATTTAAACTCGTATTTTAACGAGCCACCGCTACAGTATAAATTAAAAAAAAGGTACCCGTACAGAAGTAAGAATCGTCTTAAAGTGATTGAAGGAGCTTGGTTTAAAAATAGCGTGTGGTGTAAGCCGGGTTCTGTTTTTATCGTAATCATCTGTCTTGGGGGAAGGTCACCCTTCACTCCTCTAGCGGCGTATGTTCTTCGCTTGTTCCGCCGAGCAGACGTTTTGAACAAGCCTCTAACAAACACTAGCCTTGCACCCAGTTGGGGTTTACCTAGCCATGGTCTTACGGCCATGCTGGTGAGCTCTTACCTCACCGTTGCACCTTCGCCTGCGTTTCAAACGAATCCACCCAAAGGTGTTTCCGTTCATTCACATCGGCTGTCTTCATTTCTGTGGCACTTTCCTCACGGTTGCCCGCACCAGGCGTTACCTGGCGACTCGCTCTTGGGAGCCCGGACTTTCCTCAGGTTGGTGGACAGTACCAAAGTTCCGTCCCCACCCCGCGATTACGTACCACACGCTACAAGTGCTAGTATGACACAAATGTAGGAGGAATCCAAGTAAAGCCCTTGAGGCAAAGTCAGCTCCTGCTTAAAGGACAATCGTTCCGCCGTAGCGCCCTCGTTTAAACGTGACGCGCTTTTCACTTTCGAGCTGTTTTAAACCGCGGCGAATGGAATTGACCGTCACGCCAATTTCTTCAGACAAGGCTTGTACTGAAGGTAGTTGTTCTCCCGACTGAAATTCATTCGCGAGCTTGGCATGTAGGGACTGATACGCTTTTTCATAATCATACGCTTCAATGTGCTGTTCCACCGGGATAAAGAAATGTTCAATATCACTTAAAGGCGTCGTATACAAGGGCAAGCGGGTCACGTAAGTGCCGTAGCGTCCACGTTTGGCATGGGTCATGCCTTGCTCCGCTAAGCGTTGCATCGCGTCATGCACGGTTTTAATCGACACCTTGAACGATGTCGCCAATTCCTGATGCGACGGTAAAGTGTCGTTGACTTCATAGTGATCCGAAATCAACGCTTTGAGGTCTCGCTCCACTTGATCAATCAACGTATAGGATTCAATCGCTGCAAAAACGTTCCCCACATGCTCAATAGAAGGCAAGCGTTTCAAGGTCCAGTTGGGTTTTTTACCTCGATTGCCCATGGCTTCTAAAAGGCCTTCATTGGCCAAAAATTCCATGGCCAATCGTGTGGTGTTGGGAGCCGAATCAATGGTCTTGGCCATTTCACGGCTTGAAGGCAGAATATCATTGACTTGGAAACCCGCACTGACAATATACTGTTGAATGGCCAGTACGGCTTGATCCCGCTTCGAGGTTTGCTTACGAATACGTGAAACATCTTGCGTGTCAGACGCATTGCGTAATAAGGTGCCAATACGTTGCTTGGATTCTACCCAGCCTTCGTCTTCCACAAAACGAATTGCATTTTGCACCGTTCCAATACTGACGCCTAAATAATCGGCCAACTCTTTTTTCAAGGGAAGTAAATGATACTCATGCAAGGTGGCTTGTGCAAAACCTGCTTGAATCCAAGCGCTTAACCATTCTGCGATTTGAGCATCCTTCCCAATCCCCATACTGAGAGAAAACGCTTCAGGTAATTCATTCACGCTTAAGCGAATCGGGGTTTGAAGCGTCGCGGTATTTTCCAGCACTTGCTCATGCAAGAGCCGTGTCGAACTAAAGGCGCCTTTGACTTGCCGAGTGTCGGGTCGCATGTTTTGCGTGCCATTGACGGCCATATGAAGGGAAAGCGTTTCTGTGGGTTGTTGAGGCGTTTTGGACATGAATGGTTCCTTATCTATGTCATCTATGTCTGATGAGTGTTAAATGTGATACAAAGCCTTTTGTCGAGAAAATATATGAAATATGCATCCTATATAGGTATTAAAACAAACAGCGTTCTATTTAATGCTATTGTTTTAATACGTATTACTTTATTTACCCTTCGGCCAAGACAACGCCGACTTTAATTTTTGTTACAAATAAAAACAAACACGGGGGTTCAGCGATCATTTTGAATCTTGTCCCCTAAGCCCCAAGACGACACTTAAACAGTAGCTTGTTTTGAAAGTCACTTTACTTTATACTTAACCAAACTATTTTTATCTCTTTAAGGGTTGTTCAAATGCCTAAAGTCGTTTCTTTGCACGATCGTTTTATTAATGCCGTGGCGCCCATCGCAGAAAGACCTTTTTATCGATTTTTAGGACAAGAAATTATCGGCAGCGGTGTCCCTCACGTGGGATTAGGCATGAATTTCCGTGATAAGGTTGACCAATTCTACCAACAAGCCGGCCAAGAATTCGGGTCTTACGTGGCGACGTATCAATTTAGTAAACTGGTTGAACACCTTTATGATCGTCACATTAGCACCCTTTCAGGTGCAGAGAAAGAGAACGCCTTGACGTGGAAGGCCGTAGGCATCGGAATGGCCACACTGCCCATGTTCGCCGCGACGGATTACGCTTCCATGTATCTACGGAATTACCTCACCAGTAAAACCTTTAAAACACATGACTTCGTTCAGTTGGTCGGTTTAGGACAGGAGCAAGATACGACAAAAAAAGAATCGTCCGCACATCAGAAAGAGCGTCATCAATTCGAAAATCAGCAACTTCAAACGATTGGTATGGCCGTCGGTTTAGCGTTACTGGTGGGGGGAGTCGGATCATGGTTTGCCTATCGGCAAATGAAACGAGGCGCCCCTTTACCTGAATTTTTAATGCGTGAATTCAAAATTCCTTTTTTAAAGATCAAAACCTCCCTTCATGGATGGTTGGGCTTTAACGCCAAAAATGGGGATCTGAATGAAGCGGGGAAAATGGACCATCTCAATGGAGGACAGCTTTGTTCGACTTTTGGAGCCTTTGGCTATAGTGGGATGATTTTATCTTCTCGAGATGCCGTTGAACGGATGGAAGCGATTATTAAATTTGCATGGTATGGTTTCGCCAACGTCGTTATTCCTAATGCGGTGGAAAAACGTTTAGAAAATAAAATCAATGTAATGACCAAAGGGGACCAAAAAAAGCAGTCGGTGTATAGGTTTTTAAGTTCCTTAGGCGTAGGCGCCTTTTTATATGCGTTGCCCCCTACCTTAACCTGCTTATTAACAAGAAAAGACCGAGCGAAAGCCTTTGAAGCCCAAAAGGCGGCTCAAGAACAAAAAATCACCCCCCCAGTGACTCAAAATAGACGTCCTCAACCCCTTAGCGCTTTGGGTGTTTTGCATGCCTAATTCATTTTGGTAACACATTTTAGGATAATCCCTAGTTACTTGCTTTAAACGTCACTTTACTTTATAATCACTTGGGACATTTTTTATCTCTTTAAGGTTTTTTTAATGCCTAAAATGCTTTCTTTTCACGATCGTTTTATTAATGCCGTCGCACCTGTCGCTAAAAAACCGTCGTCTCAATTTTTTTGGCAAGAATTTTGGGGAAGTGGGGTTCCTCATGTTATTTTGGGAGCGAATTTGGGAGATAAGGTAGACCAATTCTATCAACAAGCTGCCCAAGAAGTCGGGTCTTACGTGGCGACGTATCAATTCAGCAAGGTGGTGGCTCGTCTTTATGATGCTCATATTCACACGCTTTCAGATGAAGAAAAAAAGATAGCCTCCACATGGAAAGCCTTAGGCGTTGGCTTGGCGGCATTACCTGTTTTAGCGGTTACCGATTATTCGGCCATGTATCTACGAAATTATCTCACCAGTAAAACCTTTAAAACACATGATTTCGTCGATTTAGTCGGCCTAGGATCTCAACAAAATACGAATAAATCAGAATCACCCGCACATAAGAAAGATCGCATTCAATTCGAACATGAACAGCTCAAAATTATTGGCACGGCGGTCGGTTCAGGTTTACTGACCGCGGCGTTAGGTTCAGGTTGGGCATATAGGCAGATGAAGCGTTCTGCAGATTTACCTAAGTTTTTAACCCATGAATTCAAAATCCCGTTTTTCCCTAAAAAAACGGCACTCTATGATTGGTTTAGTTTTAAAGACGGCAACATGGACAATCTCAATGGGGGGCAAGTCTTTTCAACCTTTGGCGCGTTTGGTTTTGGTGGATTTATCATTGCGGCTCGAAAATCGGTTGAACGTTGGGAAGGTATTGTTAAATTTGCGTGGTACGGATTTGCGAATATGATTATTCCCCATGCGGTTGAAAAACGATTAGAAAAAAAACTAAACAACCTTGCGCAAGGCAATACGGATAAAAAAGCCGTGTACAGCTTTTTAACCAAAGTGGGAACAGGAGCCTTGTTGTATGCGGCCCCTCCGACTTTACTTTGCCTCTTTACTCGAAAAGATCGAGTGCAAGCCCTTCAAGCCAAAGAGGCCGCTGAAAAACAAAAAAGCTCCCCTCTGGTGACTCAAAAGAGACCGCCACAAACAGAGGGGTTCCATAACACGAAACGCCCTGCGTATTCCCCTTCCTTTTCTTTATAATTCACCTTTTCATCCAAACGCGTCACCACGAGACTTCCTCTATTTTTAATTTTTAAGGTAAAATAAGGGAAACAAATAGATCTATAAAAAGGAAGCTCGACCATGTGGAAGTTTTTGGGCGTTTCACTTCTCTTGATTTTACTCGCCGTGGTGGGAGGCCTCGCTATTGCATGGGGACAGCTGAGTAAAGACATCCCCAGTGTGAGAGAACTCATCGCACAGCGCCAATCCCAAATTATGTCGGCTCAAAATTCAACCAAAGTCTACGCCAGCGACCACAAAACCATCATTCTGCAAAACGAACGTTTTCGTATTCGCCCTGTCACCTTAGAAGAAATTGCTCCTGCCTTCCCTCAAGCCTTGGTGTCAACAGAAGACCGCCGTTTCTATGCTCACAAAGGGGTGGACCCTGTCGCCATTGGCCGCGCGGTGCTACGAAACACCAAAGGACGAGGCCTCAAAGAAGGGGGCTCTACCCTCACGCAGCAGTTGTCTCGTTTATTGTTTTTAACCAACGAACGGACGATGTCTCGTAAATTAAAAGAAATGATTCTTTCCCTTCAATTAGAACAACAGTTGAGCAAGTCTCAAATTTTAGAATTGTATATGAACTATGTGTATTTTGGACAAGGCGCTTACGGGATTGAAGCGGCTTCTCAAGTCTATTTTAGCAAAAGTCCAAAAGAATTAAGCGTGGTCGAAGCCTGTTTGCTCGCGGGACTCCCCCAAGCGCCTTCCGCTTACAATCCCTTGGTTTCTCCTGAAAAAGCGATTGCGCGTCGTAATGAAGTCATTCAGAACCTCGTGGAAGTGCGTGCCATTACCGTCAGCGAAGCCAAAATCTTACAAAAAGAACCGCTCAAGCTAAAGCCTAATTTGGACCGCTTGGCACTCACCGATAAAGCACCCTATTTTAACCAAGTGGTGCGTCAACAAACCATGGACTTATTGGCCTTGGATGAACAAGAATTCTGGCAGGCAGGCTTAAGTATTTATACCACCTTGGATGCCCGTGCCAATACAGCGGCTCAAAAAGCCATTCAACGCCAGATTGAACGCTATAAGCGAACCGCCCCACAAAACCAAGTCACGCTGATGGCGATGGACACGGAAACAGGCGCGGTTTTGTCTTATGAAGGGGGTAAGAATTTTAAAGAAAGTCAATATGACCGCATTCAACGCTCCCCACGTTCCCCTGGGTCCTTGTTTAAAGTTTTTACCTATACAGAAGCCATTCGACAAGGGTATTCTCCTTATGATATTCGGGTGGATGAACCCATTAGCTACGGAGATTGGGTGCCCAATAACTATGATAAAAAATTTAGAGGCCCCATGACCTTGTCTCGTGCCTTGGCCATTTCAAATAACATTATTGCCGTCAAGCTCATGAATGAATTGTCGCCTCAATCCGTGATTGCCACCGCCAAAGAAATGGGCATTGAATCACCGGTTTCCCCTAATTTGTCTGCCACCTTAGGTGGAAGTTCTATGTGCATGTTTGAATTGGTCCGCGCCTTTGGCACATTGTCCGCCCATGGGGTGCGGGTAAACCCGTATTTTATCGACCGTATTGACAGTAACCAAGGCGAAAATCTCTTTACCCAAGAACCTGTACAAATGCAAGTCTTGGATGTTCAAGTGGCGGATACCATGACCAAAATGCTACAAGGCGTCGTGCGAAATGGTACAGGGCTTGCGGCTCAATATGGAGGCCCCGCGGCAGGGAAAACAGGCACCAGTAGTGATTATCGGGATGCGTGGTTTGTGGGCTATACCCCCACAGTGGTTGCAGGCGTGTGGACAGGCAATGACGACAATACCCCCATGCCTAAAACTTTTACAGGGGGGGCCATGCCCGCTGTAATTTGGCGTTCCTTTATGAGTGAAGCCAAATTCCCACAAAAAAGTTTTAAACGCCTGCATAAATCAGATGCGGCGAGCACCCCTAGTCCTGAGGAGCAAGCCCCTGTCCCGACAGGCGAAAATGAAACACCCACGCCTGATCCAGAATCCCCCCCTTCAGAAGAAACGACCACTCCCCCCGCTGAAACGCCAATGGCGGTGCCTCCCAGTACGGCGACTCCCCCTGCCAAAACAGGAAAATCAGTGAATGATCCCCTTCCTGTGAAAGAAGAGCCGCCTAAGCCGATTGAGTCTGAGGCCCCTCCTCCTCCCACCCCCACGACAAACGCAGGCGGGCGTTTAACAGGTGCCGCCGCACCGACCCCTGTCGGTGAATAAAAGCCGTTGTCTAAAAATTGTGCTTGGGCTCATGCCTTTTTACTTCAAATACGCTATACTTAAAAGGGTCTCATTGGTGAAAGAAGCCTCGTGATGCAAGTCGTCAATACCCTACTGAAACGTTTATTGTGGTTGCCTTTAAATCTTTTTTTGGTGTCCCTTTTGGGCTTTTTTTTAATGCGTTATCACTTGCAGATTGGCCCGATTGAAGTCCCCCTACCGTGGGGTAAGGCGCAAACCTTGCACATTCTAGATAAAATCGAGTTGCGTCAACCCATTGATCCTTTGGCGGAAATGAGGCAAAACCCCCAAATTAGCCCGCAAGCCTTGGCCAAAGAAACCGAACGCTTGGCCCTAGATCAACCGTGGTTGATTCAATACAGCCATTGGATTTTAGGCTTTCTTCACGGTGATTTAGGCCAGAATAATCGAGGTGAATCCGTCGCGTGGTTACTCAGTAAAGCTGCGGGCTATACCCTTTTATTGAACCTGTGTGTGCTGAGTGTGACGTGGTGTGTGGGGATTCCCTTAGGCATTTGGGCCGCCGTCGGGCGAGGCGGTTTTTTTGATCAAGTCATGGCGTTTTTAACGTCCGTGTCATTGTCGACGCCTGCCTTTATTTTGGCCTTGGTCTTGGGGGTTAAAATAGTTGAAACAGGCCTACTCCCCTACGGAGGCATTGCGAGTCCGCAGGCTTTTGAATGGCCGTGGTGGAGGCAATGGACGGATGTCGCAGGCCATTTGGTTTTACCGACGGTGGTCTTGGCCTTTGGGGGCGTTTTTTCCATGCAACGCTTAATGCGGGCCAATTTGCTGGAGGTTCTGTCTCAAACGTATGTCTTTAGCGCCCGTAGCCGCGGGGTGTTAGAATGGAAGGTCGTGTGGAAGCACGCGGTTCGTAATGCGTTGAACCCGTTGGTGACGATTTTAGGCTTTGAATTTGCAGGACTTTTTGGCGGGGCGATTTTGGTGGAAACCGTTTTGGGCTACCCTGGGATTGGCTTACAAATGTATCAAGCGGCCATGGCAGGGGATGCGAATATGGTGATGGCCAGTTTGGTCTTGTCTAGCGTGATGCTGGTTTTAGGCAATGCGGTAGCGGATGCCTTGCTGGTGGTCTTGGACCCACGCTTAGCAAAGTAAACGAAAAAAGGGCGTCTTGGATGAAGTTTTAGGTATTAAAGTCATTTTCAATTAAAAAGTGGTATTTTGAAAGAAAGCATGAAGGGAAGCTTCTAGGGTTTGTCCCAAGCGAATTAAACTCGTGAGACATTTAAGCATTTAGCTATAATTAAAGTTGACTTGGTGGAAATAAATGGCTACCGCAGGCATTAAGTCTTTCAGGCTCCGAGACACCCCCTTCCCACGACGCTTAAAGCGAGCGATCCCGTGCCGTCAATCACTCCACGTTTGCTCGGAGGTATACGTTTCAGCCTTGCTCTGAAGCAGTTTCCCCGCGGGCCACACCGCATTCTAGGCTTTCCAGTGCTCTGCGCAATACACCTCAACCTTAAATAACTGGAGGCGTTTCCACAGCTTTTTTAGGGTTTTAAGGCCACGACCACC
>JBIJBR010000229.1:0-2794 GCA_044345135.1 Vampirovibrionales bacterium | reverse complement strand
ACCGTAACCCTTGACGCACTGAAAGGGTCGCACTGGTTAAAATCGCCTGTTTATGATCCCAAATACGTTGACGGAGTAGTACATCCAAATCCAAAGGGGTTGAAACGAGTTGGAAATTCAAACGCTCATGATCAATTTCCGCCCAATTCACACGATCTAGGGCGTCAGCAGCAGCCAATTCATGCTGAAAAAAACCCCACGCTTCAATCAACGATTGTAATTGTTCTTTTATTTTTTCAAATTGCTGCGCCTTCAACTGCTGTTTTTTAGTCTCCACAGGCATGTCTGGAAGGCTGAACACGTCTAAGGTATTGACCCAATGCAAGACATCATGCAAAACCCCTTGGATTATCCGTATCGTTTCATTAAAGGCTTCATCGTCATACAAACGAATCGTGGACTGTTGCTTCGCCTTTTGAAACAATTGATGCATTAAAGTGGCTTCTGCTTCCTTCAAGGCCCACATTAGATCATCTGGCAGCGGCATGAGTTGCTTATTGATTTTCCCCAGCAATTGTTGTGAACGATAACGACCAATACGAGTAGAAAAGGTATTCATGGCGTAGCTTTGCACGCTATGCGCTTCATCAAAAATAACCAAATCATGCGGCGGCAACAAGGCCCCTCCACTCATCAGATCTTGACAATACAACGCATGATTCGTAATAATAACGTCCGCCTTTTCAACGTGTTCTCGTGCCAAACGATACGGATTTTGATCATAAAAACGACATTGCCAACCCAAACAATCTTCTGCATCACTCGCCACTTGCTTCCAACGCTTAGCGGGTACTTCCTGCTCCAAGTCTGCCCGATCGCCTTCCCACCCTTCGTAAATTGAAGTGCGAAGGGATTGAAAGGTCAAACGCGCCTGTTGGGTGTTTAAATGTTCACGCGGACTCATCTGCCCCAAGGCCTCTTGCGCCTCTTCCAGCTTATGGATACACAAGTAATTCCCACGCCCCTTGACCAAACTCACCTTTAAATGAGATTCATTCCCATACAAGTGATGTGCTAAGGCGGGGACATCCTTATCAAGCAATTGTTCTTGCAAAGCAATGCTTCCTGTTGAAATCACAATAGGACGCTTGCCCTGTAATAAAGCAGGCAACAAGTAGCCAAAGGATTTCCCCGCTCCCGTCCCCGCTTCCACCATCAAGTGATGCCCATGATGAAAGGCATCTTCAACGGCTTGCATCATCCGAATTTGTACAGGCCGAACCTGATACCCCGCCCAAGCATCAATCATTTGAACAAAATCGGTCGGATGAAACGCTTGTTTTTCATCCACAGCGGGACCCGTCATAACAGAAGCCTCCGATGAACACGTACACAGACATGCTAACACAAACCCCTCACGCAAAAATAAGCCTTTTAAAATACTGGCTTATTCAACAGGTTTCGACAAAATAGCGTCTATATCCGCCCGATGCGGACTATTGGGAACCCGTTGCAAGTATTCTTTTAAATACCATTGTGCATTAGGCGCATCATTTAAACGGTCATAAATTAAACCTACATTATAATAGGCTTGTACAAAATCAGGTTTCAAATTCAAGGCCTTGAGATACGCATTTTTAGCCTTCAAAAGCGCCTGCTCTTCCGCATACAGATTCCCTAGATTATAATAAATGGTGGCCTCTTGAGGCGACACCCGTAAGGCCTTTTCTAAGCACGCTTCCGCTTGAACATAACGCCCCGCTTTCCGTAAGGTCGTGGCTTGATTCACCCAACGCGTCACCTCTGGAGAAGGCGTCCGCATCGTGGCGGCTCCTCCCACAGGCTTGCCTTGAAAGGAAGTCGTTTGAAGGATCGGGGAATTCAATCGAGGCGACAAAGGGGCTTCTTCTTCCCCCGTTAGCGTCACCACCCTCTCCATCTGTAAAGACTGTAGCGTATTGACACGGTCACTCAACGTTTCAATTTGACGTTGTTGATTTTGAATCGTTTGAATGGCATTTTCAAGGGCTTGAGTCGCTTCCGTCAGCCGTTTCTGTAAGGCCGTCTCCACCATGACATTGCCTTGGGTCGAGGGAGTATTGGCGAGAGTTCCTTCTTGTTGAAGTGCCTGCACTTGCGACAACAACTTGGCATTTTCCTGCACCGTTTCTGCATAACGTTGATGTAGATTTAACAAAATATGCTTCATGTCTTCCGTAGGCGTCTGCACAACTGTTTCAGCCCCCGCCGTAGTCACCCAAAACAGAAGACTTAAAAGACAGCCCACGCTCCAAAAATGTAAAGACTGTAAACGCAAGAAAGACGACAAGCAAAGCCCCTTTGCACGTTCAGATGAAACACTGCTTCACCGATATGGCTCTATTGTACGCCTGCTTTTGGAGGAAAGAAAAGATCGTAGCAAAAAAGTTCCGCTTTTCAATGGAGACGATCTTTCCCCAATACTAAAAATCTCTTAAATAGTGTAGAGTTTCTATTTTTAAACGCGCTATTTTTTGAGGGAGGGGGGAGGGGGAGACGGAGGTAAACCCACTTTTAAAGCAGGATTCAAAGGCAAACGAGACGACGCAGACATCGTTCCAGGAGGCGGAGGAGGAGGAGGCGTTTCCATTTGAAGGGCCGCGCCTGCAATTTCAGTGTCCCAAAAAAAGACGATCTTTAAAGGCCCCAAGGTTTCTTTTTCAATTAATTTGGGGGCGGAGGGCTTCGCAAGCTTCATCGCCTCCTTAATTTCTTGAAAGGTTTCCTGTGTATTGGCCGTATACAAGACCAACGGAGTGGCCAAAGACTTTAAAAAAATCAAGACCGCGGGAGGAGGACCAGAAGGAGCTTGTTG
>JBIJBR010000044.1:0-10150 GCA_044345135.1 Vampirovibrionales bacterium | reverse complement strand
CGTGTGTGGGCGGCGGGTCCAATGCGATTGGGATTTTTCAAGGCTTTATGGACGATGCGGACGTACAACTCATTGGGGTGGAACCTGCGGGCCACGGAGTGGATACCCCCTTTCACGGGGCAGTCCTTCAGAAAGGGAGCTTTGGCGTCTTGCAAGGCATGAAAAGTTTGATGCTTCAAACGGTGGATGGGCAAGTCTTAAACACGCATAGTATTTCCGCAGGCTTGGATTACCCTTCTGTCGGGCCAGAACATGCCTACTTGCAAGAAATCGGGCGCGCCACCTATGTGGCTGCCACGGATGAAGAGGCCTTAAAGGCTTTTCAAATAGTCAGCCGTAGTGAAGGGATTTTGCCTGCCTTGGAAACGAGTCATGCCTTATGGGAAGCGATTCGCTTGGCGCCTACACTGCCGAAAGAACATATTTTATTGGTGAATGTCTCAGGCCGAGGCGATAAAGACTTACCGACGATTCGTCAAGCCTTAACGACGCTGGATCGTCACAGCATCCACGACTAAAGCGTTTTCATTGCTCATGAATCTCATTCTTTTTTTCATCAATCAGGAGTGGCATTGTTTTTTAGCTTGAAAAATATTTTTATAGATTCCTTGCTCCGTCTTGAGCTTGTGGCGTCAGAGACCTTTGCGCCGCCAAAGGTCTCCAACACCTCTAAAGCGGTTCAAGGGGGGGGTAAAAAAAAGAAAATTTTTGCGGCTCTCCTTCTCTTCCCCCCTCCTTGAAAATCCTCCCCCCTTCTCATCCTTTTCGCTTACCCCACACCCTCACGTCGGACGTCCGCAAAATGTCTCGGACGCCTCGGATTTTTGCGTGGACGTCTCTTACAGTAACGATTTAAAGCGTTCAGGGTTTATCTCAAAATAGCTATATTATCAAACTCCCTCAAAAAAAGATTTGACGTTGCTTGGGTCTTTGCATAAAAGGGCGTTGATCCCCTTCCAATTTTTGACGATACCCCTTCGGGTAAGCCGATTCATTTAAAGTAGGCACCCATCCATTTTCTGCGACATCCTTAGGCAAAGCGCTGTCCCCTAGATCTAAGAGCCGTGTTTCTTTTAAGGCCACATTATAAGACCATAAGCCAAGCGGAAGACGCGCCTTTTCAGGATAATTCGTGTAAGCCCATGCCCGCCAATAAAAGACATCGTTTGAACCCTCTTGCCAGCCGAGAGGCTCAATATCCCACGCCATGGCCTCTAGTCGAGGCGACAACCCCTTGCCTTTTCCTAGTGTAATAAAGTGATACGCCAACGCACGCAACAATTCTTGATAGAGGGAGATGCCTCCTGTTTTGGCGTCCCACACCAAGACATCACTGGCACGCAAGCCCGTATACAGTAAGCCTGCACGACGTTTAAATAAAAGCCGCTGACTATTAGGCGTCCAATCCACCGGCGTAAGTGTTTCAAAGGAAAAGGATTTTTGGCTGTCTTGATTCACCTTTAAAAGGGCCTTGCGACGTTGCAACATCGCGGTTTCGTCAAAATAACTTAAATAAGACGGAGGAGTCGAAGCCTGCAAAGAAGAGGCATCTCCCCCACGTAGGGAAGCAGGCAGCGGGACCCAATACAAAGTACTAAAAGTTTGTCGCGTGTCGGGCAAGAATAAGGATTCCCCATAGACATAGGCCGAAAAATCAGGCGCGATTAAAGGCGGCGTTCGACGCAGGCGTTCTTCTTCCACCCACCATAAATCAAATTCCCTAAAGCCCGCGGGTTGATTATAGGGTTTGAATTCTAAATACGGCGGGGTCTGAGGCGTGGCCCTATAAGGGACTGCCCCTTGCGCAGAAGCAAAAAAGCTTAGCCCTAGTAAAACGATGGCGAGCAGTCCAAAGCCATTTTTATCGTGACGCCATCCCTTATCTTTCATGAGGTCTTTCCTTTATTGGAAGCAAGCCGACCAAAACGCTTTCGACCTGCCTAAAACGCCAGGCAAATCCCCTCCCTTGGCTAGAGGAGCCGTCTTCACCCGAGTGGGGGAAATCGCTTGAAATGTAAGTAAATGTAACAAAATTGTTTTTAAAAGGAAATAATCGGCTTTATAAAACCTTTATTAAAGTAAGCACACGCTTCACTTTTATCCCCTGCTTCACTATTATTCATACCCCATTACCCCTGTTTTTCAAACTAAAAACTTAATCTACAAAGAGATCCCCCCACCATGTCTGGTATCGTCGCTTTTGCTATGGTTCAACGCAATACGTCCTTATTATTTGATTACCGTTGGCAGCAACAATTATTGGTTCAATCTTCTCAAAATTTAATGAATACGTCGTTTGCCCTACAGAATATGGCGCACGGTATTGATCCACAATCCGTTACGGGTGTTCAATTCCAACAGCAATTGGCCGCGATTAACCAGCTTGAAAAACAAATTACGCTTCAGCAAGCCATGCTTCAGCAAAAAATTCAAATTTTAGAAAAAGACACGGAAAGTCAAACCAAATTGGTAGACAAATGGCGCGAAAAAGCCTTTAGTTACCTTGTTTAACCCCCGCCTTTTTTAAGCAGTGTAAAGATTATTCATCACGCCTTGCCCTTATGCTTTGTTTTAAGTAAAGTCACTTTATATGATTCACACGTGTCAATCGTATAAAATTTCTCTCGCTTATAGAACATGAATAATAAAGGGTAAATAATGATGAAATTTCCTGTAGTTACAACAGCTAAAGTAGCAGCCTTAGGATGTGTAGGTTCTGTTTTCATGCATTTACCCGTTTCTGCACAAAATATGGAAAAAGCGATGACTACTACTGCGGAAAAATTGCATGTACCAGCTATTGCTTGTTTCAATTCGGAAAATCCTGACAATATTTTAGGCGGTATTAAAGCTGATTCGTCTCAAGAATTTTTCGATTACTCAAATGGCATCTTGAGACTTCCCGCAGCAAAACCTCCTGAAGGTGGCGTAGATGCTTTTCATTTACCAAATGGCTTAACTGAAACTGTACAGGAAAAAATAGGCCTATTCTGTCAACTCATAGCTCCCTCATCAGATCAATATAATGTATTTTCATTAGATACACAAAATATGCCCCTAAAAATACGAAATGCTTACCAGCAAGCAAAAGATTCTGAAGGAATGTTTGCGAAGATATTGCAATCAATTGGGAGTATCATAGATTTATTCAATCCTCCAAAACTTAAAACCCCTCAACCTTCAGATCCCACTCTTTTTTCAACTTAAAGACGGCGCAGAAGACTTTTGTCAGTCTTTTACTTAGACTGTTATCATGGCACCCTCTAGTTTATCTTGGGGTGCTGTGTGTCGTTCAGAGGCAGGGGGAAGCCAGCCTGCTATGGTGCTTTTCAGGCAATCCGAAGTGAGGCCTTTAAATCGTTGCACCAAGGAGACGTCAACGCACTAAATCCGTGCGGGTGGGCGAACGGATTTAGAGGGGTGGAGAGCTTTCTCCGCGAAAAGGTCTCTGACGTCGCCAGCTCAAAACGAAAGCGAGAACTCTAATCCAAAATAAAACCCCTCAGCGGACTGAAGGGTATTGAGAGAGTGAAATAGAATAAAGGGAAAATATAAAATCTTGAACAGTAGTGGGGGGCATAGCAACGAAAGGCAGGGACGATGAAACGAATCACCTGAATAAGAGGAGAGAGGGACATTAAAATTTGATCGTGAACAGGAGGGACTTAAAAATCTTCAACAGTAGGGGACATAGCAACAAAAGGCAGTGACGATATAACGCATCACCTAAATAAGAGGAGAGAGGGACATTAAAATTTGATCTTGAACAGGAAGGACTTAAAAATCTTGAACAGTAGTGGGGGACATAGCAACGAAAGGCAGTGACGATATAACGCATCACCTGAATAAGAGGAGAGAGGGACATTAAAATTTAATCTTGAATATTGCGGTTTTTTGAACAAGGAGAACATAAGAAAGGGAGGAGAGAGGGGAGAGTGTTATTTGCGTGGACACCATTTTTCTTCTGAGGTTTCTTCTGGATTTTGGTGTTTCTCACTCCTTAATAAAGGAAAGATTAAGATTATAAATGCTATTTTGTAACAGTATGTAAATATAAAGTTTAAGAAAGTATTATGGCTTGTCGTATTTTCAAGGGTGTTGAGGGGCTAAAGCCTTACAGGTTTCTATCCAAATACTTAAGGGTTTATTAAGAATATGACGTTCAGGTTCAAGAAGGACGTCGTGATATAAGGACGGAAAATGGGCCAAGACATGATTCAGGTGTGGCGGAAACTCTTTGAAGCGTTGGTGCATGGTTTTGGTGTCGACGACGAAATCTGCTCCAGCGGTCATCATCATGACAGGTCGATTTATTTTTTTAAGTGCGGCCTTCGCCTTGAGTTGCCAAGGCAGAATAGAGGTCATATACCCCACAGGGTGAGCAATACGTGATGAACCATGAGCTTCAACATGGAGACGATGCGCTTCGGGACATTGCGTAATGGCGTCAATCCCATACGGTAAAGTCAGAAGAGCTTCTGGGGGGTGGGTCAAAGATTGCCATAGGGCTTGGCCAATATAAGGCAGGCTGTAGGTCCGTGTATTGCCTTTAAAGGCAGGGACCATCAATAAAATGCCTGTATAGTCGTCTTGCACGCGAGGTAAAACATGCAAGGCCGATAAAGCCCCCAAGCTAATCCCCGACGCAAACCACGCTTTAGAGTGTTGAATCCCCAACGCCTGTTTTAAAACCGCGGGATGAAGCAGCTCTGTTAAATACTGAATACTTTCGTGGTGTGTGGAAACCTTTAAATGCTGGTTCACCCCAAAAGAAGGTAAATCAATCCCAATGACGGTGTCGAGATGACCGTCTTGAATCATAGATTCCCAAAAAGGAGCCGCCCATCGAAAAGAGCCTCCTAAGCCTGCGACATAAACCAAAACCGTTCCAAAGTCTTCGCTTCTTAGATCCGAAGCTTTTAAACCCGTGAGGCGAAACGCGTGATTTTCTGGTCCAACAGGAAGGGTGGCCTCTATAGAAAGGGGGGGCGCACTTATACGCATGACAACGCCGTTTCCAAATAATTTTGAAAGTGACGGGCTTGGGCCTCTCTCGTAGCTGAAGAAAAACGCGCAGAAATTTCGGCTTGACGTGCGTTACGTTGAGATTGACGTTCACTTTCATGACTGTTAAATAAGGTGGTCAAACGTTTTATGGAGTCAGGGGTCTGATCAAAAATGGGGGTTCCAAAGGCTTCGGCTTGTAAAATTAAAGAAGACGCCTCCGTGGTCGGGTTCCAGACCGCATCCGCCACTTGAAAGAGGGCTTGGCCGTCTGCAAAGGCAAGCGGCATCCAAATCAAGCGAGCATTTTGTTCAGGACTTTGTAAAACGTCTAGCACTCGCGCTTGCATCTGCTGAACTAAAGACGCTTCAGCGTTATAATATAAAACCACTTGCAATTTAGGATACGTCCTTAACCATTGATCCAATTGCCGAATGATCGAAGCATGCCACGTGCGGGCTTGAACATGCATCGTAAGCAATAAGTAGTCATAATGTGAACCAAAGTCTTCTTTCAAGTGACGACTGGTGGAAGCCAAGGGCCTTAAGGGGGCATCTAAAGCAGGTTGAAGGGTGGCTAAATCCACTTGAAGGGGTGCAAACTCACCGAAGGACACGGCCAAGCTCACCACATCCCGCTGAGCATCGCTCAATACAAGCACATCAGGCGCGAATTGATGCAGGGTATTTTGAATCGCCTTCCATTCATAAGGCGCCAATAGGGTTTGCGTATCCGCTTCATGAAAATGAGTCCCTTTAGGGGCATGAAGCGAGGAGCCCACGACCAACCAGTGGATCTGAACGCAATGACGATCGAGGGCATTCAGCGGAGGCATCCATGACGGCGCGGGGGCGTCGGCATCTTGAAACGCACGTGTGAGGATCACGATCTGTATTTTGTCTCGCTTTTCAAGGGCGGACTCGCTCTTTTTCTCGTATTGAATCTGACTGAGACTTTTTTTCCACAAGGCTTCAAGCGTATCATTCCATACGCCTTGATCTTTTAAATGCTGAGGCGTCACGCCCAAATCAAGGGCGGGATTTTCAATAAAAGGCGGATGAAAAGCCAGCGTCTTTAAAGACAGTTCTAAACGGTTTTGCAAGGAAAAAAGCGCGTCTTCTGTCGCAGGGGGCAGGGGAGGTGCCAGCAAAGCCTTTCGTAATTCCAAGGCACGATTCCCCGTTAACGCCAAGGCCTGATTGTAGGCGTAAAGCGCTGCGTCATCATGGCCTAATCGATCGTGTATTTCTCCTTGATGAATCCAGGCATTGGCCTGTTGAGGATGCGCTTGCGTGAGACGTTCTAAGACGTGAAGGCTCGCTTCGGTTCGTCCCAGTTGACGCAAGACATGAGCCAAGGCCTCTAAGGCTTCCGCATCTTCAGGGAGTAATTCAAGCAAACTTACCAAATGGGTGACGGCTTTGGTCAGATCGCCCGCTTGGGCAAAATAACTGGCCATTTGTCGATGCAATTCAGGGTGGGCTTGGCCATACGCTTGCGCCAAGTCATAGGCCTGCGTGGCTTCTTCAGAACGTTCTAAGCGCTCTAAGCAAACTCCTTTTAGAAAATAAAGCATACCTTCTTCAGGATCTTGAATTAACGCCTTGTCCATTAAAGTCAACGCATCTTCAAAAGCGTCATGACGAATGTAGAAAGGATAGGCCTTCAGGGTAATTTCAAGCCTTTGAGAGGACGCGAAGTCGACGGCTTGCTGCCACGCGGAAGCGGCTTCTTCTAAAAATCCTTGCGCTTCTAAGAGCTCCGCCAAAGCCACATAGGCGGGTAAGTGTGCATCCGCCGAAGCAGGCAAGCTCAGGACACGATGCCATGCTTGAAGGGCTTTTTCAAATGCTTGGACGCCTTGATACGCTTGCCCTAGACTCATCCATATTTCGGGTTGATGGGGGGCCAAATGAGACGCTTCTTCTAAGAGCAGGACTGCTTTTTCTGGCGATTGACTATAGCGTAAAAGGGCTTGCGCCAAACGCAAATGAAAAATCCATGCCGCCGTATCAGCTTCAAGCCCCTGAAGTAAGCACGTATGTCCTGCTTCAAAGTCCCCACGTTCAAAGGCGTCTTGAGCCTTGGCGAGCAAGTCTTCTTGTGAAGCGGTCCAAATAGGGGTTTGACAAAGACTCATAAAGGAAAGACCTTTTTTCTAAAATTAAACGGTGCTTGGCACCCCTTGAAACGAGGGGGGAACCAAATTTTTCAAGCCAACGGCTTCCTGAAAGGCGTAAGCAATCGCCAAGAGCTTTTCTTCTTGCCAACGCGGTGCCATGATTTGCAAACCAATGGGAAGCCCTGTCGCGTCATCAAATCCACAGGGTAACGACAAGGCGGGGATGCCTACCAAGTTAGCGGGAATGGTGGCGACATCACTGAGGTACATGGAAATAGGGTCATCATTTTTTTCACCTAATTTAAAGGCGACACCAGGAGACGTGGGGCAAATTAACACATCCACGTCTTGCCAGGCTTGGTCAAAAGACTGACTCAAAATTTTACGAGCCAATTGAGCCTTTCCGTAATAGGCGTCATAATACCCTGCAGAAAGTGCAAAAGAACCTAGCAAGATACGACGTTTGACTTCAGCACCAAAGCCTTTGGCGCGTGTTTTAGCGAACATTTCATATACATTTTCAACCCCTTGACGTTCACTTAACCCATAACGTACGCCGTCAAAACGCGCTAAATTTGAAGAGGCTTCTGCCGTGGCAATAATATAATAGGCCGCAATTCCTTCTTTAAATCCCGTTAAGGAAATGCGCTTCACGTCAGCCCCCAAAGCTTCAAAATGAGCCACCGCTTGTGCCATCGCCGCTTGGGTGCCTGCTTGAATGCCTTCCCCTTCAAAGCCTTCTACAATACCCACGCGTAAACGTTGCCCTTTTAATTGAGCGGGCAACGCATCGGCTTGGACGGCGTCTAAATAATTAGGTAAAATTTCGGGGCAAGAGGCTGAGGTCATATCATGGACATCTTTCCCTGCAATGACTTGTAGAATCGCAGCGGTGTCTTCCACACTACGTGCAAATGGGGAGACTTGATCCAAACTAGACGCAAAGGCCACCAATCCATAACGAGACACCAAACCGTAAGTCGGTTTAAAACCTACAATCCCGCATAAAGACGCGGGCTGACGAACGGAGCCTCCCGTATCGCTACCCAAGCTTAAAGAGACCATCCCTGCAGAAACCGCCGCGGCTGATCCACCCGAGCTTCCCCCTGGAACACAAGTGGTATCCCACGGGTTATAGGTGGGGTGAAACGCACTTTTTTCACAAGAAGAACCCATGGCAAATTCATCCATATTGGCTTTGCCGATGATCGGTAAATGGTGTGCTTTTATTTTACGAATGACCGTCGCATCATAAGGAGATACGTAAGAAGCCAGTATTTTACTGGCACAAGTGGTCGCCGTTCCCACCACATTCAGGTTATCTTTAATGGCAATCGGTACCCCTGCCAGTAAAGGAAGCGTGTCGCCATTGCCTGCTTTGACTTGTTCATCCACCGCTTCTGCCGTGGCGTAAGCTTGTTCTTGATTCAGGCTTAAAAAGGCACGTACGGACTCATCATGAGATTGAATACGGCTCAATTGTTCGCTTAAGACAGCCGTTGCACTTTGAGCCCCTGTCGCAATGGCCTTGGCTAAGGCAAGCGCTGTTTGGGGTGGATGAGGATTGGTCATGGGGGCATCCTTTCAATAAAACATTTCATACGTTAAGCGTAGCATAAAAATAGAGATTTGTCTGAGCGAGCGCTTGTCCGAGGAGGGGGACGGCTTCAAAAGTCCTTCACAGCGTTAGGGCCCCTCAAACAAACCTTAATTCATCACCAAAAGACTCAAACGGCCGTAGCGATTCAGATAAAGACGATGTAAAACCGACAATAAATCAATACGGTTTTGACGAATGGCGGGATTCTCGCTCATCACCATGACCGCCTCAAAAAAGTTTTCCACCGCTGGAGCAAGGTTTATCATACGAAGCGTGTTGTCTTTTTCAAGCGCATGTTTCACCGCGTCATAAAGCGCGATTTCTGCCGCATCTTCAAATAGAGAACTTTGGATACTAAGCAAGTCCGCATTCGCATTATAATGACGGCCCAACATTTTATCAATGCGATGGGCAGGCGCGTACAAGGCATTCATAATTTCAGGAGCGTCTTGACGCTTCACCTGTAGAGCGTCCACTTTGGCCATAAAATAAGGGAGGTCTTCCCACGGACTAAAGCTCGCCTGAACGGCTTGCACCACATCATTCGCAAAGCCTGCTTCGTTCACAAAAGAAAGCAAGCGCTGTTGCATAAAGCCTTCTAATCGTTCCCAAGTGTTGGTCCAATCGTCTTGTGCCAAATCTCCCAAGCCGTAATACGCCTGTTCGCACCATACGTTTAAGGCCCCGTGTACATTAAATTCTAAAAGCGTGAGCAGCATACCGTTCACGACTCGTCGCAAGCCCAAAGGATCTTTAGAACCACTGGGCATCTTCATTTTACTTTGACTCAATAAAGCGACCAGAGTGTCGATTTTATCCGCAAGACTGACTACCATGCCCGCCACAGTGGTAGGCAAGCCGTCGCCTTGAAAACGAGGGAGGTAATGTTCTTGAATGGCGATGGCCACTTCGGAGGCCTCCCCTTCTTGCAAGGCATAATACATGCCGACTTCCCCTTGCAGTTCGGTGAGTTCAAAAACCATAGACGTCACCAAGTCTGCTTTACACAACAGGCTCGCCCGTTGAATATGTTGACGGGTGTCCGCCTCTAAAACAAGAGCCTCAGCGAAGGCGGCACTAAGGGCTTGAATCCGTTCTGTTTTTTCTTTTAAGGACCCTAACCCCTTTTGAAAGGTGACTCCCGCCAACGCAGGAAGACGCGCTTCTAATGGTGTTTTCATGTCTTCTTCATAAAAGAACTTGGCATCTTCAAAACGAGCCACCAAGACCCGTTCATTCCCTGCGACAATATTTTCTGCAAAGCGTGTATCTCCATTACTCGCCACTAAAAAATAAGGAAGCAAGTCGCCGGCTTCATTTTCAACAGGGAAATAACGCTGATGCGTTTTCATCACGGTAATTAAAACAGGCTTAGGAATTTTAAGATACGCTTCATCAAAACGTCCTAACAGCACACTGGGGT
>JBIJBR010000177.1:0-3926 GCA_044345135.1 Vampirovibrionales bacterium | reverse complement strand
CTTGATCCCGTTGGTTTTCGCCGATCAATCCTGCTTTGACCTTGTCAAAGCTGCCCCATTTGGGACACTATAACAGCTTTTTAGTTAAGTGTTTCAAAATGTTATAGTGGGATACTTTTTGGGGTCTCCCTTTCCAAATATAGGACTGCTGAATGAGAGGTTCTATTTCTTTAAGAAACCGAGCTTCTTCTAGGGGGTAAAGCCTTTTATCTAGTGACATTATAATACTCCTTTCGCCTGCATTAGGAATCTTATACCATAAAACCTAACCTTTGTTAACAATGTGTAGATGTTGCTGGTTTGTCTTTTGTTCATCTTTCTTATGTTTGTTTATGGCTTAAGTAAATGTCGACACTGCCTAATATTTTAGGTGCAATAAAAAGACAGGCCCCCTACCCCGTCCCCCCTTCAATGGGTTTAGAGGGGTGGAGAACCTTTTTTGAGAAAAGGTCTCTGACATTACAAGCTCAAAATAAAATGACCCATCCAAAAACAGAACATCTTAAATGATAGTGAAATCCCTACAAGAAGGTGTCTCTATGCTAGAATTTAAAAATACCTTTTAAGCGACAGGGTGAGACCAATAAAAACCCTGCCGTTTAAGGCGTTTTCCCTTTCAAGAAGCCCCAAAGGAAAGTCCTCCATGATTGAAACTCAACTTAAAGCGGGTAAACAGGCGTTTCAAGTGATGTCCTGCTTAAGCAGTACACAAAAAAATGATGCCTTAGACACCTTGACAACGCTGATCGAAACCGCGAAAGAGGCTTTACTTGAAGCGAATGCTCAAGATTTAATCCAAAATAAAGGAGACTTAGACGACGCTTTATATCAACGCCTGAAGTGGGATGAAGGTAAATTGGCACAAGTGGTTCAGGGGATTCGACAACTTATAACATTGGAAGACCCCGCGGGGAAAATTTTGGCCGTCACGGAATTAGATGAAGGGCTTATTTTAACGAAGCGTAGCGTCCCTCTCGGGTTGATTGGTATTATTTTTGAAAGTCGTCCGGATGTCATGCCCCAGATTTTGTCTTTGATTTTAAAAAGTGGTAATGCCGTTGTGTTTAAAGGCGGGCGTGAAGCCATGCAATCGAATCGCGCTTTTATGACACACGTGGTTGAACCTTTAACACAGGCCTGCGATTTTTTACCGTCACACTGGGTGACCTTGCTTGAAAGTCGAGAAGACGTTCACGCCATGTTGCAATTTCCGCAATACGTCGATTTAGTGATTCCTCGAGGATCCAATGCCTTGGTTCAGCACATTATGGAGCAAACACGTATTCCTGTCTTGGGTCATGCGGATGGGGTTTGTCATCAATATGTGCATGCTTCGGCTCATTTAGACCGTGCTGTTGACGTTATTATTGATTCTAAGGTGCAGTATCCTTCTGCTTGTAATGCCTTAGAAACATTATTGGTGGAGGCTTCCATTGCGCCAGACTTTTTCACTTTATTTACGCCTCGTGCTCAGGAAGAAGGGATGAGCTGCCATGCGTGCCCTCGTGCAATGACTTTCATTCCCAATGCCTTAGTAGCTCAAGACAGTGATTGGCATACCGAATATGGCACACGACATCTTGCCATTAAAATGGTCGACGACCTCGAAGAGGCGATTCAGCACATTAACACCTATTCCAGTCATCACACTGATGGTATTTTAGCGGAAGATCCCCTTGCACAAACGCGCTTTCTTTCCGCGGTGGATAGCGCCAGTGTCTTTGTTAATGCATCTACTCGCTTTGCGGATGGGTTTCGCTACGGCTTTGGCGCGGAAATTGGAATTTCAACCGCACGGACGCATGCCAGAGGCCCCGTTGGACTAGAAGGACTCGTGAGCTATAAATTCCAACTGGAAGGACAACATCATGTGGTGAAAGATTACGTTGGTGTTACACCCCATCGTTCATTTACACATCGACCTTGTACCTTCTAAAACCTTTATCTAAAAGGGATAGAGCTTAAAATCGCTTGGGGACCACCTTATTACGACCCGTGGTCTTGGCTTCATACAAGGCATCATCCGCTTCTTTAATTAAGTCTTCATAATGGTGTAGATTTGCTTGGGCTTGTGGAGAATTAAAATCAACGGTCGCCAATCCAATAGAAATGGAAGATTTTAAATCAGGGGCATTGGGAAAGTTTAAACGCAACACTTCGTTACGAACCAGTTCTGCATTAGACAATGAACGTTCTAAAGACACGTTAGGCATTAAAATAGCAAATTCTTCTCCGCCATAACGACAGCAAAAACTTCCTGGAGGAATCAACTTTTTTAAGACACTCGACACTTGAACCAAGACTTCATCTCCCACCAAATGACCATAGGTGTCATTGACTTTTTTAAAGTGATCAATATCTACCATCATGACGGTCATTAGCTGTTGTGACTTTTTATGTGTATTAAAAAGTTCTCTCATTTTTTCAGAAAAGAAACGACGATTATACGCCTGGGTCAATTCATCCGTCACGACCGATGTATTCAATTGAGAAATTTCACTTTGTAAGTTTTGACTATTATTTAGAATTCTTTGCAATTGTGCATTCTTTTTGGCCAATTCTTCATTGAATTTATCTTGTCTGTTTTTCACATATTCACGTTCTGTCATGATATTCAAGAACCCATTTCGAATGCCTCCATATACTTGAATCAGCAAGGAACGAAGAGTTAAATAGCCCGTTGCAGCGATCAAACTTATCCACTCAAAGTATCCGGGCATCCAAGTACTTGCAGGACTATTTAACACATAGTCAGGCAAAGGCTCTGTCATAAAAACAGGTAAAACTAACATTCTGGCTTGAAACCAATCGCCATACAATGAAGATTTCATTGCTGGAAAATAGTCATTGGGGAACCAATGCGTGGTATTGCCAATCACATTGAAAATTTCCTTCATCGGCAACAAGAAAAGATCCGTGACCGAGTAAAAAACATCCACCGCTGCACGCATGCTCACATAAAGGTCTAAAGTTCCTTGTTGCGGTATTTCACTAAATTTTGGATCCACAATCATTAAGGTAAAGCGAAAATAAAGCGCAATGGCAAGCAGGGTCAATGCAAAATCAATGATGGCATAGGCTTGTTTTTGATGTCGTACCGCTTTCACTTCTTGACGCAAATGTTGGGTCATGGTTTAAACCTTTATTTTTTTGGGGTGTGCTGGTACGGTATTTTTAAAAAAATAGCCCCATGAATGGCTGGCTCGACACTGCTTACACGACGCAAATCGATTCATAAATCCCAAATCCGCGACAAAAGGGGCTTTGTCTTTCCCTAAAAGAAAAACCAAGTCTTCCGCTTCATTGTAATACCACGTCAGCGTCATGCTGGCCCCTGCACTTAAGGCGACTGTAAATTCGGTGGATTGACACTGTGAACATTTAAAGGCCACATCACTCGTCTCCATCAAGACTTTGGAGTATAGTAAACATAGTTTGATTATAAAAGATTTTGCCCTTTTCTCAGCACGAATCTTTTAATATACCTCTTTTTGAAGGAGACACGATGGATGAGTGCCCCAAAAAAATTAGCCATTCTTGGTTCAACAGGTTCTATTGGAATTCAAGCCCTAGATGTCTTACGTCACCACCCTCAAAAATATCAATTGATCGCGTTGGCCGCAGGACATCAGCTGGAGCGTTTAATCCCCCAAATTATAGAATTTCAACCCCGTTATGTCTCCGTTGCGAATGATGCCCTTCGTCAAGAGCTTCAGTGGGCTCTCAAGCATTTATCTTTTAAAACCCCTTTAGATATTTTCACTACGGATGCTGGGGGGCTCGACATTCTCGCCACCTTGCCCGACGTCACAGATGTATTGATGGGAGTCGTGGGTATCTTAGGCCTCTCTCCTTCATTAAGCGCCTTAAAAGCGGGAAAGACCTTATTAACCGCCAATAAAGAGACCTTTGTGGCAGGGGGGCAC
>JBIJBR010000091.1:0-6265 GCA_044345135.1 Vampirovibrionales bacterium | reverse complement strand
GCTGCCTTTTGATTCCGAACATAGCGCCTTGTTTCAAAGTCTTCATCATGCCCCAACGTCTCGCATTAAAAAAATGTGGATCACCGCTTCAGGAGGACCCTTTCGAGGCTATAGTCAGGAGGCCCTAAAAAAAGTCAGTAAAGCCGAAGCGCTTCGACATCCCAAGTGGGTGATGGGTGAAAAAGTCACCATCGACAGTGCGACCTTAATGAACAAGGGCTTGGAACTTATTGAAGCGCATTGGCTTTTTGAAATTGAAGCCCATCGATTAGACGTTTTAATTCACCCGCAAAGTATCGTCCATGGCTTAGTCGAATTTATTGATGGAAGCATTATTGCACAAATGGCCCCTGCGGATATGCGTATTCCTATTCAAGTGGCGATGAGTTGGCCTGATCGTTGGTCAGGTGCGTATAGAAACCAAGATTTTAATATTCTGGATTTGGCTCGCCTCGATTTTGAAGCCCCTGATGAAAACACCTTTCCTTGCCTTGCTTTGGCCCGCGAGGCGTTAAAGAGAGGAAGCCTCGCCACGACAGTTCTCAACGCGGCGGATGAAGTTGCCGTTCAAGCCTTTTTAGATGAGCGCATTCGCTTTACGCAAAATCCCCAAGTCATTGAACATACACTCTTGGAAAGTAGCAAAAAAATAAATAATCCGAGTCTTCCCCCTTTGGAGGATATTTTAGAAGAAGACCGCTGGGCAAGGCGTGAAAGTCAGGGCTGGATCCAACGGCTTTAAGCGTGCACTTATTTTTATGCCCCTTCACCAAAGAAGAATACCTGCTCAAAATGGGGCGAGGACGCTTTGAACAAGGCTCTCTTTTAGAGTAGTCCTTCGTTTTTCCAAGCGTCAATTATATAATCAACCGCTTCTGGAACGTCCGCACAAATAGCGATAGGGGTATGCGTTAACACCTGATACTTACCGTCCACCACATTTTGACCATAACCTGTTCTGACCAAGATGCTTCTTGCGCCCGCATTATGCGCAAATTCTACATCGGTGGCTTTATCCCCAATAATATAGCTTTTCGCCACTTGAATATCAGGAAAATCCATTAAAGCCTGTTGAATCATTCCCGTTTTGGGTTTGCGACAATCACTGTCTTTGGTAAATTCGGGCACTACCCCACGTGCATAAAAAGGACTGTAATACATGGCATCTAAATGAGCTGCACCTTCTTCCTGTAATAAGGTATTGACTCTATTGTTTAAGGCATGAATATGTTCAAGATCATAAAACCCACGCGCGGCCCCTGTTTGATTTGTCGTCAATACGCATAAGACACCTAAAGTATTTAATTTTTTAAGCGCGGTGGCCACACCAGGATATAAGGCCAATTGATCTAAATCACGAATATAACCCCGCTCCACATTTAAAGTGCCATCCCGATCAAAAAAAACAGCCAACCCCATTTTTAAATCCTCATGAATCCTTTTTTCTAAAATGTCCCTTAATCGCGGGACCATGTCTCTGCTTAGAAAGACTGCTTTAAGGCACGGGCCGCTTCAATCCATTTTGTATACTGTTGCCGAGCGACTTCCGCTTCATGCAAATCGTGGGAACCACCACTATGACTGCCTGAAATTTGCGGATGATGATAGGAACGCCCGCCCGCGGTTGCGATATCGTCTTGACAGGACTGAATCAACCGATCCAGCTTCTCTTCTAAATCTTGCAACGATTGAGGGGTATAGGTTTTCATAAAATCAAAGAAAAACTCACATTGCTCTATCGAATACGTATTTTTGGTGTTCC
This sequence comes from Vampirovibrionales bacterium, assembly GCA_044345135.1. Classification (GTDB taxonomy): domain Bacteria; phylum Cyanobacteriota; class Vampirovibrionia; order Vampirovibrionales; family JAJTHC01; genus JAJTHC01. The sequence goes on along the minus strand of JBIJBR010000091.1, from coordinate 4,503 downwards.
ATGCCAACACCATTTGTTTAAAGACGTCTTGATATTTTTCAAAGTGAAACAAAGGATCTCTCGCATACCAGGCCAATAGACCTTTAAAGTCAGTTGGTGCCTCTGTCTCAAGAAAAGTCCGTAAGGCTTCTGGCACAGGCTTATGTAGCGCCAAGGTTTTTAAAAAACGTTCGATCATCACAGACTGTAAAGGGGTTTGCACATGACGTCCTGAAGGCAGTACAAAGCTCACCTGAAGATTCATCGACGCTAAGGTATCCACTTCACGTTTTAAATCGTCTAAACTAAAAGCTTCCCCAGCAAATTTTTGAATGAAAGCGAGCTTTTCTTCTTTTTTTGGTGTGAATTGAGGCGAAAATAAAAGATCCAACTCGTATTCTTCTAATTCAAGCACACGGGTTTGTAAAAAATTGGCCACATCCTCATCCGTCAAACACGCATATTGATCCGACAATTGCGCCCGTACTTGTTCCCGCAGGGGAGTCCGTGTGGTTAAAAGAGTTAAAACCGTTTCCTGAAAAGAACGAGGGATGCTTAAAATGGTATGGTCTAGAGTCATGAGGAATCAACGCCTTTCATAAAAGCGAGAGACGTCAATGACCAATCATCAACGTCTCTCTGTATGGATTAGCTTTGAGGCTGAAGACTTTTCATAAAGTCTTCATTGGTCACGCCTGCTAACTGCTGAATCAAGCGCCAGTTGTCTAAACGATCTTGACGAGCATTTAAAATACTTTGACTGATCGGTTCACCCGCTTTGTCAAAATGTTTACGGAAGCGTCCTTCCGTTTTTGCCCAGCTGAGGAAGTCATACGTCGATTCATTCCCATCGGCGTCTTTTTCAATTACCCAATCGCGAGTAGGCGCGGGGTTACCTTCCAAGCTAATACGTTGCGCCAAGGTGGCTCCCGCTTCTGGATCATAAATCATGAGGGGGAAAGCACGACTCTTCATCGCATTACGCGCTTGAGTGGCTGCCATATCATCGGCTACACCATGCTCTGGCTGACAAGTGGTGTAGACACTAATCACCGCAGGGCCATTATATTCCAACGCACGTTCGACGACTTTGTAAAAATGCGTCGTCAATGGACCAATGGTCTGGGCGACATAGGTGTTCGGGTGCATCAACGCGATTTGAGCAATTTCTTTACGACTTTCAGATTTGCCGCCTTTACTCGAACCATGCGCGCCCATCTTGGACTCCTGACTCATGTAAGACGCCGTCGATTGCTGCCCACCCGTATTAGAATAGACTTGTGTGTCCAAAATCAAGACTTTCACGTTCATACCCGACGCGAGCAAGCGGCTCAAGGCATTTAGGCCAATATCCAACATGGCTCCGTCTCCACCGACGTTCCAAATCACCCAGTCTTCTTGACCTTGCTGATCCCAAAACGCACGAATGCCCATGGCATCGGCAGGACCATTTTCAAACAAGGAGTTCGTCCAAGGGGCCGCAAAAGGATTATAGGGATACGTTGAACCATACACCGTATTACAGCCTGTAGACGCGACAATCCCGTAGCGATCGCCCACTTTTTCATGGGTCATGGCAAAGACTTGACGGAGGACGGAGGCTTCTCCGCAACCCATACAAGACCCTGCACCCCCCACGTACTGACGAATAGCCGCGGGCTTTAACATAATATCGCGCTTGTCTTTGGCATTAATATGCGTTAAAGGAGAAGCGGGTAAAGAGCGATAAAAACCAAAATCACTCAAGTATTGAGGCAAGTTGTCAGGGGTTTTCTTGACCATTTTCAGGGCATCGTGATCGCCGCAAACCGCGACACATTCTCCACAACCTTTACATTTGGTGGGATCAATAAAGATACCGAACATCCCGCCTTCAGGGTTGTTTTCAGGATCTTTTTCATGTTTTTTCTGAAAGGCATTGTAATACTTACGCGTTTCACCAAATTGTTGACGTAAGTGCTGACGATATTCTTCGTCTTGAACCCCTTCCAACGCCGCTTCCAGTGTATTGGGTAAAACCACCTTGCCTAAAATGGCGGTATCAGGGCAGTTGGTGACACAATCCATACAACCGACACAGTTTTCACTGTTGAGCTGGGGCAATTCAGGCGCAATATAGCTAAAATCACGGCTGGCTCCTGTCGACGCAGGTAAAACAGATTTGGCGACAAAAGCATCGGCGGGTTGAGATGACCCTCCTCCATTATTGTACGCATCGACGACGGCTTGTGCACGTTCGCTATCATACCAAATCGGGAATTTTTGAGCGGGATGCTCGTCGTGTGTGGCATTCATCATGATCGCAAAACCTCACTAAGTTTCAGGTAAACAAAACAAAATAACGAAAAGAAGGGGCAAGGGAGCCTTACCCCAATGAGTTTAATTAGATAAAGAAGGCATTGGTGTCTTTGCCTTTGGCATCCCATTCGCAACGCCCACGTTCAATCTCTTCTGGCGTCATGGTATCCATCAGTTCGCGGCTGACTTCAAAGACTTGCTGATAGCCCTTAATAACGGCATTCAAGTTGTCTTGAACCACTTGGTCGCCTTTACGACCAAAGTATTTTTTAATGGGCTTACGGACGGCTTCAAAAAGATCCTCATCCGAAAGGCCTGCTTCATCCTTAAAAGGCGTCAACTTTAAAAAGACACCCAAAAGCACAATGCCTTGGAAACGTTGAATCAAGGATTCATCGGATTGACACGCTTCACGCGCAATACGAATGGTATCCACACCAAAGACGCGGATATTTTCTTCCCGAATCACGTACTTCGCCCAAAGGGGGAGACTTTCCCACAATAGTTTTGGGTCTTCAACTGGCGTATGCTGAAAGAGCATGCCTCCTTTTTGAAGGCCTACCAGTGGGTTACCCATTGCCCATGTGGTGGGATCCATCAACGGCACAAATTCCACTTGTTGCAATTCACTATGCGTACCGATTTTTCCGATTTTGGTACAGGTTAAGTAGGTATTGGTGGGCAATCCTTTTTTCTCAGAACCGTATTTAGGCGACGCCTGTACACGGAGTCCAAAGACATCCCCTAAAATCGTGGCAATAATTTTATTGGTGGTGACCGAACCATACCCGCCCACGGAATGACCACGGATACTAAACGCACCCGCGGGGCGAACATCAGGCTCGCTGTCCACTTCTAAGCCCGTGATATGATCAATACCCAAGCTAAAAAAACGACGGCCTTCTTTGGCCATGTTTTCAATCACGGCCACCATGTGACCAGGGGTAACATCTCGGCTACCCAAGCCTGCAACCCCACTGTAAATGGTAGGGATACGCGTAATAGCAGGATAACCCGCTTCACCGATCATCGCATTGGCAAAGGCCGCTTTAATTTCAGAGGTGAGAGGATTGTCCCCACCCAAGGGAATATCCAAACGCTCAAGCACAGAAAAGGCTTTAACGTTTTTCAAGGCCTCTACAATTTCAGCCCCTGGGAAAGGACGGTAACTCGTAATGGCAACCGAGCCCGCCTTATAGCCTAAGGAACGAATGTAATCCACGGTGGACTGTGCCGTTTCCGCCGTAGAACCTAAGGCAATAATCGCAAATTCAGCATCTTCCATTTGATAAGACTGAATAAAGTCGTAGGCACGACCTGTTTGCGCCTTAAATTCATCAAAGGCTTCACGCAAGGCAGGCTTCACCAAATCGTAGTAAAAACGCTGGGCCACTTTACCACTCATATACGCGTCTTGATTTTGAACCACTCCACTCATTAAAGGGGTGTCAGGGTGAAATAAGGTATTGATTTTTTCACGAGGATCGCCCAAGTAGTCCCGAATGAAATCGGTTTCAGGAAACAAAACATTTTCAATGGTGTGTGTCGTTAAAAAACCATCCTGAATGTTCATAAAAGGGGTTTGAGACGCTTCTGCCACACGACGACAAATCAAAGAAAAGTCACCCGCTTCTTGAGCGTTTTGTGCAAAGAGCATCCCCCAACCGACGTCTGTGACGCCAAAAACATCATCATGCCCCGCATGTACATTCAAAGAATGAGACGTTAAGGCACGGGCGCCAATTTCAAAAACAATCGGCAAGCGCTTGCCTGAAATGGTGTACAAGACTTCCTTCATCAAAATCAAGCCTTGACCTGACGTGAAATTCACGACGCGTCCCCCCGCGACGCCAAAGCCTTCACAGGCAGACGCGGCGGAGTGTTCAGATTCTGCCTGAACCCAAGTTAATGGGGTGCCCCATACGTTTTTCATTCCATTGGCATAATTTAACTGATATGCCACACCCATCGCCGTAGACGGGGTAATCGGGTACGCACAGCCTCCTTCACTACCATGACTATGAATGTAAACCACCATACTTGCACCGTCTGAGGTCCCTGGAATACCAGGGTACTTAACGGACTCTTCAGAAACCACCACTGAGGGTTGTTCATTTCGAGAAACATGCTGAACCGCCATGTGTTCAAACCTCCAAGACTTGGATAGGATATTAAATAAAGCTTAATGGAAATAGGTATGAATCCATCCCTATTGTTCTATCATAC
>JBIJBR010000043.1:0-10217 GCA_044345135.1 Vampirovibrionales bacterium | reverse complement strand
GTAGACGTCTCGTTCGCCCACAAAGCCCAAATGCCCAATGCGAAAAATCTTGCCCTTCAGGCAGGCTTGCCCATCGGCCACGGTAATGCTAAAGCGGTCCTTTAAAATTTTCCGAATTAAAGGAGCCTCCACCCCTTCAGGGGGCAAGACGGCGGTCACTGCAGGGCTGGCGGTTGCATCGTCTTCCACCAAGGGACGTAAACCCATGGCCCGCACGCCTGCACGCACCATATCTCTTAAACGTCCATGGCGCTGATTCATCGCCTCTAGCCCTTCTTCTAACATCATTTGAAGGCTGACATCCAAGGCCATAATTAAGTGTGTGGCAGGCGTGTAGGCCGTGGTGTATTCGGCTTGGGCTTTTAAATTACGCGTAAAATTAAAGTAAAAGCCCGGGTGATCTACCACTTGCTGATGCCGTGCTAACGCGCGTTCGCCCACCGCTAAAAAGGACAAACCAGGGGGCATCATAAAGCCTTTTTGACTCCCGCTCATGGCCAAATCAATGCCCCATTCATCCATTTTAAAGGCGTCGGCCGAAAGCCCCGTGACGGTATCCACCATGCTTAAAGCGCCATGTTCACGAATCACCCGCACCAGCGCCTTCACATCATTCAAGGCCCCAGTCGACGTTTCACTATGAACCAAAATCACGGCTTTAATGGTGCGTGATGCATCTGCAAGTAAACGCGTTTGCAAGGCTTCCACCGTATTGACTTGGCCGTCTTCCACATTCAAGGTGTCCACCACCAAGCCTAAGCTCTTGGCCATATCGCCCCAACGACGAGAAAAGACCCCACAACCCAAGACCAAAATGGTTTCTCCCGCGTTTAAAGTATTGGTTAAAGCCGCTTCAATGGCGCCTGTGGCACTGGCCGTATACACAATAACAGGATGCTGAGTTTGAAAGACCGCTTGCAGATTCGGCAAAACGCGCTTCATAATGTCCTTAAATTCAGACGAGCGATGCCCCACGGCAGGGCGCCCCATGACTTCTCTCACAGCGTCAGGCAAAGGGGTTGGGCCGGGGATCATTAAAAAGGGGTAATGGGGAACCGTCATAATATAGAGTCCTTTTCACAGCGTTTTTGGGTTTATGCGTCTTGGTTTATACGTCTTGGTTTATGCCAAATCTTTAAGCGTAATGTTCAGGTCCCCCAGCAAGGGGCGTAAAACAAAAATATTAATTTCAGGGTGAAAATGTCCGTTATTGCCGAGCTTATCGGGGACAAAATAAAAGCCCAAGCGTTCAAACAAACTTTTTGAAAATAAACGCGGGGTCACTTCATAATATAGAAAATCATAGCCAAAGGCTTTGGCGTCACATAGGGCTTGCTGAAGCAATTGCCCCCCTAAGCCCTGATCTCGAAAGGCGGGGGTCACATAAAATTTAATCAGTTCTGCGATTTTTCGGTCGCCTTCATAACCTTTTAAAGGCTCCACCCCACCGCAACCGACCAGCTGGCCTGTGGCATGATCTTCAATCACGTAATAACAGGCCTTGTCTTTCGTCGCCATATAGGCAGACATCTGTGCGACTTCAGGGTCATTGGCGGGGCAATCTTCGGTATAAGAAAATTCCGCCAAGGTGTCAATAATAATACGTTGAATCGCCTCGTCATCCGAAGGAAGCGCCAAACGCAAGGTGGCTTTGTCTAAAATAACACGAGGCAAGGCTTGTGCTTCTAAAACATGAGTCATCAACATAAACAGAAAACTCCCTTAAGCATTAGGCGGGACACGAAATAATATAAGCTACTTTTATTATCCATACTGAAAGGATTTTGAATAGGGGGCAGACCCACCCATTTATTCTGAAGACTTTTATTCTTAAGACAAGGACTTAAACCACAAATTCAATCGTAACGGGGCTTGCGACGCGTCAATAAGCATACGAAGCAGGTCGTCTTGCTCTTGTCGACTCAAATACGTTTCCTGAATCCCCACCGACCATAAAAGCTTGCTCTCCAAGCGTTGAAAGCGTTCTGCATCGTATTCTGAAATACCGTTCAAGCCCAGAATTTTCATTTCTTTGGGGCGGTCATTCAAATACGCGGTCATATCCGCACTTAAGCGATACAAGCGATTCGGGTAACTGGTATTACGCTGCACATTGTTCACACTCAAGACCAAGCACGCGTCATTTAAAATGTCTTGCGCCTGACGCAACGCTTGCGGATTTTGTCGCACTTCAGGGAAGCCTGCCTCTTCCAAATAACGCATACACAAGGGAGATTTAAGCAAAGGCGCCAAGCCTTGCTCCAAATACAAGGCCACTCGACTATTCTTCGCACGATCAGCACGCATAAACAAATAGGTATAAAAATAACCTTGGCGACGGGCTTGAATCGTGTCGTGTAGACTTGGGGCGGGGGAAGTAGGACGCGTTTGATTAGCAGGCGCCCACCGTGGGGAAGGGTACAACGTCGCCCCCCATGAGAGAGAGGACAAAGCAGGTACTTGGCGTTGACTCAAAGAAAAACCCACCAAGAGGCTCCTTTCAGATCCCTTTGCCTGCCCCATAGGAAATAACACGAGGAGGAGCATACATAAAACTAAACGAAGTATAGCATTATATTAAGCCAATTGTCCACTGCCAAAAAAGAAGAAGCGCCCCTGCGTGTTTAAACCGATTCTTCCGTAAAATAGGTCTGCCAGATATTCGCTGCACTTTCACTCACCATGGCCTTTTCCTGAATCAGGGTGACGGCTTCTTGCGTTAGGGTTTCAATCGGAAGCAAGGCATCTAGTCGGTGGATGCGCGTGGGTTCTTGTCGTGCTAACGTTAAAAATCCTTGACGCACGCTTTCTTGAAAGGCCATTCCTTCTTGCTCTAAGCGGTCCTGCCCTCCACGGGCTTGAATCCGCCGTGCTAAAAGGCTGACGTCTGCGTCAAACCACAAGGTTAAATGGGGATGTAAATCTCCACAAGCAAAACGGTTTAATTGTAAAATCAGGCTAGGATCAATCCCACGCGCCGCCCCTTGATAAGCAATGGAAGAATCGACAAAACGATCACACAAAACGATGGCCCCTCTTTCCAAGGCAGGGGAAAGCAGTTCCGCCACATGTTGAGCGCGATCCGCCATATACAACAGTAGCTCCGCCATCGGGACCATGGAGGCTTCCCCCGCTTGAAGTGGATTCAATAAAAGCTGGCGAATGGCCTGCCCCAAAACAGTCCCGCCAGGGTTACGCGTTTGGACAATTTCTCGATCAGGATAGATATGACGAAGCGCCTCCGACACGGCGTGCCACTGCGTACTTTTTCCGCAACCATCTACGCCTTCAAAGGTCACTAAAAATCCTGTTTCCATGGGCTTTCATCCTTACCGCATTGTACATGAATAATGTTGTTCACTTTACCATAAAATTAACATAAAAAAGGAGCGGGCCAAGCTGAATATTTAGACTATTTAAAAGGATATTGCCACAAAACGTAAGGCTTTATGACAAGCCCCTAGGCAAGACGTTCAACGATGAAACCTTGAAGCTCCCGTATGCTTGTGGGACACTATCAAAATAACGCTTGCCCCCCTATTTAAGCCTTAAGGACCTTAACAACTATGCCCAAAATTTTAGTGACCGATCAAATCCATGAAAATGCTGTCGCCATTTTGAGTCCCGTTTGCGACGTAAAATATGTGGCCAATGTTCCTGCGGATGAATTGGTGGCCACCTTAAAAGACTGTGATGGCGTCATGATTCGTAGTGCGTCCACCATCACGGCGGAGGTTTTACGCCAAGTCCCCCACTTAAAAATTATTGGCCGTGCAGGGGTCGGGGTAGACAATGTCGACTTAGCAGCGGCCAACCAACAAGGGGTCGTGGTGGTGAATTCTCCAGAAGGCAACACCGTTGCCGCGGCAGAACATACCATTGGTCTGATCTTTGCCCTAGCGCGTCACATTCCCCAAGGGGATGCCAGCCTCAAAGCAGGACGTTGGGACCGTAAATCACTCACCGGCATAGAACTGTTTAATAAAACCTTAGGCTTAATCGGCTTGGGGAAAATTGGATCCCGCGTCGCGAAAGTGGCCAAATCCGTCGGCATGAAGCTCGTGGTGTATGACCCTTTTATTAGCAAAGACGTCGTAGAAGCCTTGGGGGCTAGACATACCACGCAACTCACTGATATTTGGAAGCATTCCGATTTCATCACCGTGCATGTCCCTAAAACAAAAGACACCCTCAATCTACTCAATACAGAAACCCTCAAACAATGTAAGGCAGGGGTTCGTATCATCAATTGCGCCCGCGGCGGTATCATCAACGAATCCGATCTTGCCGATGCGCTTCGTACGGGTCACGTGGCAGGCGCCGCTTTAGATGTGTACCATGAAGAACCTTTAAATGTGGCAAGCCCTTTATTGGCGGAAGACTTAGCAGGGAAAGTGGTCCTGACTCCGCATTTAGGCGCTTCCACCGAAGAAGCCCAAATTAATGTCGCCTTAGATGTGGCCGAACAATTACGAGACTTCTTTGCCACAGGGGCCTTACGTTCCGTGGTGAATTCCCCTCTCCTTCGTTCCGAAGTGATGGATCCCATTCGTCCCTATTTACCCCTGGGTGAAGCCATGGGTCGCTTGGGTCGTCAATTGGCAACAGGGGGCATCACCCAAGTAGAACTCATCGCCAAAGGGAGCTTGGCAGAAGAAAACATTGCCCCTTTAAGTCTTGCCGTACTGAAAGGGCTATTAAGTGCTAATCGTGAAGGGGTGAATTACATTAATGCCACGTCGCTTGCCAAAAGCATTGGCATCACCGTACAAGAAAGTAAATCCACCGCCAAAGGCAGCCTCCCTAATTTACTGACCGTGATCCTCACCAATGATCAAGGCATTCGACTGAGTCTTTCTGGTACAGTGATGGCGCCCGATGTGATTCGCATCGTGGATATCGAAGGGTTTAAAACCTCCTTAAAACCCACCGACTACATGTTGATGGTGCCCCATGAAGACAAGCCTGGCATGATTGCACAAATTGGAACGATTCTAGGAAATGCAAACATTAATATTTCAGCTTTACAAGTGGGCAAAAGTGGAGACGGGGATAAAAGCATCATGCTATTTAACTTGGACAGCCCTGTTGATCAGGAGGTGCTGAGCCAACTGGGGCAGGTAAAAGGCTGCTATACGGCCAAAGCGCTTAGCCTCTAAAATTGTTAAAAAAATATTATATTGCATTTTAAAGCTTGACTCTTTGTGCGCAAAATGATTTAGTGGTTCATGTGGATTTCATCATGAGCTCCACTGATTTTATATGTAATGTAGATAAGGATCTTAATTTTTATGTTGAAAAAGTTTTTGCCACTTTTGGCCATTGTTGCTCTAGCTACTGTGTCTTTGCCTGCTTTTGCGAATGACAGCGTACATCATGCTTCCTCTTCTCACTATACTTCATCTAAGTCTGGTATAGTGCATTCTGATATCGTAGGAACTGCTTTAAACAATCCTAATTTTTCTACCTTGGTAACTGCTTTAAAAGCGGCAGGATTGCTTGAAGCCTTACAAGGCCCTGGTCCTTTCACGGTATTTGCTCCCACCAATGCGGCGTTTGACAAATTACCCGCTGGCACTCTTGAAAGCCTCTTAAAGCCTGAAAACAAAGGTAAACTTCAAGATATTTTAAAGTACCACGTCATTCAAGGCAATGTATTGTCCAATGATATTAAACCAGGCACGGTTAATGTAAGTAGCTTGGAAGGCAAATCTTTGGCCGTTCAAAGAACCAAAGGCAACAGTGTTAAAATTAATGAATCTTCGGTAACGGCTGCTGATGTGAGAACATCCAACGGTACCATTCATGCGATTGACACGGTTTTACTCCCTTAGTCAAATCACGTCATACGTTTAAAAAGACTCCCTGAACAGTCAGGGAGTCTTTTGCTAAACAGGTAGGCCTATTTGATAATTTGTAACGATTTGTAAAAATATGCGCCCCTAGTAAAAAAATAGACTTGTTTTATTGACAACTTGTTGTATTCTTTAGATACTCTGATGCAATGTTTTTTCTATTATTGTAAAGCAAATGCTTTTATAATATTAAAGAATTACACCCCCTTCTCCTCGAGAAGGGGTTTTTTTATAGGTCTTGTGTTTTAAATACGACCCCCCTTTTATCCTTCCGTTGTGGGATTCCGAAGCAATATATCTGCAGGACGCCACATTTTCTCGATATACTAAACTTAACGTTAAAACATGTAACAATTTGTTCAAGCATTTTAAAAAAGTAACCGACCCATTTAAAGACCTTCATTTCCATCACAAACCCTTTCCGCAGGAGCCTCATCATGTTGAATCGACACAAGCAAGACGCCTTTACCCTCATCGAACTTGGTGTGATTATTGCCATTATTGGCGTCATGTCCGCCGTCGCCGTCACACAAATGATGGATTTAACAGGCAATGCCGAAGCAGCCGTTTTAGAAGATTATCTACAAAAATTAAATTCGGGATCCGCTCAATTTTTGGCTTATAAGGGCCGTCGTCCAAGTGGGTTTGGTGAATTTATGGCCGCTACCAACGCCGATTTAGATCCCGACACGGGCCTTGTCGTGCCCTTACTGTATAGCAAAAGTGGAGATGAAATGTGCGGAACCACGGCCCCTGCGGAGGATGCCGAAACCCTCACCTGTGATGGTGAAGGCTTGGCCAACCGTAAAGCCGTCTATACCCTTGACAACGGCATGGTCACCATGGTGTTAACCAAAGTCGATTAAGCCCACCTAAACTTAACTTAACCCAATAAGAGGCGACAAATCCATTTTGTCGCCTCTATTATGTCTAATGGTTGATTTAAAGATTGATATCTCTAACCCCAAACGTTCAAAAAACCCCCAGCACTGCGTGCATTTTGGCTGGCTTGCATCTGGAAAGACGAACCTAATTGAGGGGTCAAAAAACTGACACCCAATTGATCAAACTGGCTAGGATCAAAGCCATTAAAACGAGCGTTGCCTGGTCCTATATTCCCTGAACCAATAGCCTTGACTGGCGGGAAGAGAGGAGCACCTTGCAAAGGCAAAGTAGGCCCTGCAAATTGAGGAGCCTGCAAAGGAGGGAGATAAGGATTATAAGCAACAGGACTAATAGCATCACGCATAAATGTGATCCTTTCGAGAATTAAGCTACCTAAGTATATAAAACCCGAGAGAAAAAAGCAATTGCCTTTTGTAACAAATTATGTCACCATCTTCATTTTTTTTTAAGATGACCGAAACGATAAGGTAGCCATTGACTTACGTTTCATTTCATTAAAGGAGCTCGCATGGATTCTTATCGTCAAGATTTAAGAGAATTACTGAGAGATGGCTCCTTAAGTCAACGTCAACAATTGACGATTCGTCTCATGTATCAACACTACGGTAAAAAACATAGCATCTACATTATTCTCGTGACCACCTTAGGCTGGTTGGGCATTCACCGTTACTATGTCGACAGTGACATCATGAACGGCCTAATGAGCCCCCTCTGTTTGAGCTTTCCTTTGGTGGCGCCTTTACTCTATTTAAGCCAACATAAAGAGGCTTGGTTCTTTGGTCTAGGGTGGCTTGCCTTGCTTTATATCATTGCGTTATGTGAAGTGCCGTTTCACTGGCTAAAAATCAAGCGTAACAACACGGATTTAAAGCAATTCTTACAAGAACACGTTAAAAACTAGATTAAAAGAAGGATATGCCTCTCCTTTACTTGACAACTTTTGAAGTTCTATGCTAGCCTTGACTTATGTTCACCCCAAATGACTTAGGAGGCTCACATGCCTTTTGCTCCCTCTTCTATCCATTTTATGTGCATGTGTATGAATTTACCCATGATGCCATGGACGCGTCGAGGCGAGCTTTCTTTGAAGCACTTTCCTTCTTTCACCTAACGTAAAGAAATAAAAGTGTCTTTTCCAAGTTTCAAGCATCCCCTCGACCTAACAGTCTAGGGGATTTTTTGAATATCGAATTCTGCCTCAAGGGTGAATCCCCCGACCATTAATTAAACCAATAAGGAACAACTTATGTCTCAGTCCCCTGAAAATGCTCATTTTGAAACAGCAGCCTTACACGCGGGCTACACGCCAGATGAAACCCATTCACGCGCCGTTCCCCTACACCAAACCACGAGCTACGTTTTTGACAATGCCGAACATGCCGCCAATTTATTTGGTCTAAAAGCCTTTGGCAACATTTATACTCGGCTCATGAACCCCACCAATGATGTCTTTGAAAAACGCATTGCCGAATTAGAAGGCGGTGTGGCGGCTCTGGCGTTGTCATCTGGGCATTCTGCGGTCGTTGCCACTATTTTAACCCTTGCCCAAGCAGGAGACCACTTGGTGGCCGCAACAGATTTATACGGCGGAACTTTAAGCTTATTCACCCATTCATTAAAGCGTTTAGGCATTAGCGTGACTTTTGTGTCTGCCAATAATATCAGTGAATGGGAAGAAGCCATTCAACCCAATACCAAGCTCTTTTTCGCGGAAAGCTTGCCGAATCCCCGGCTTGAAATTGTGGATCTCGAACCCATTGCAGCCCTTGGCAAGGCGTACGGAATCCCCTTGGTCGTGGACAATACCATTCCCACGCCGTATTTGTTAAAACCCATTGAATTTGGCGCCGCGATTGTTATTCATTCCGCGACCAAATTTATTGGGGGACAGGGACTGTCTATCGGAGGCGTCATCGTCGACAGTGGGCAGTTTGATTGGGTAGGGAGCGGACGCTTCCCCCTATTAACAGAGCCTGAAGCGGCGTACCACGGTCTAAAATTCACCGAAGCCTTTGGGGCGTTGGCCTTTATTTTACGAGCCAGAACCGTCACCTTGCGTGATTTTGGCTTTGCCTTAAGTCCCTTTAATGGCTGGACCTTTATTCAAGGGCTAGAAACCTTGTCGCTTCGAATTGAACGCCACAGTCAAAATGCCCTCAAAGTCGCGCAATGGTTAGAAAATCACCCTGAAGTTGAATGGGTGAACTACCCTGGTTTGGCGTCGAGTCGAACCGCTCACTTAAACGCCAAATACCTACCCAAAGGGCAAGGGGCCGTCTTGGGCTTTGGCGTCAAAAAAGGAGCAAACGTGGCTCGAGCATTAGTGGAAAACACCACGCTTGCCAGTCATTTGGCCAATATTGGAGACACCAAAACTCTGATTATTCACCCTGCCAGCACCACCCATAGTCAACAAACCGAAGCCGAACAACACGCGGCGGGTCTCGCGCCCAATTATGTGCGACTTAGTGTGGGGATTGAACACGTTGATGACATCATCGCCGACTTGGACCGTGCCTTTCAAAAGGCCACTCAGTCCACAACAACGGTTTAAAAAAGCCGTGCCGTAATTCAATAAAGGGAGGGTGTTTATATTTATACACCCCCCTTTTGCTTTAAAGTCCTTTTCAACAGGAACAGCAAAATATCGACAAGGTTTTTTCTGTATTATTTTTTAGATACAAGCTACACCAACCGACGTTCACGCACTAAATCCGAGCGGGTGAGCGAATAGCGAATCCCCGAGTGATTTTGCGGACGTCCGACGTGAGGGGGTGGAGCAAGCGAAAAGGATGAGAAGGGGGGAGGATTTTCAAGGAGGGGGGAAGAGAAGGAGAGCCGCAACAATTTCCTTCTTTTTCCTCCCTCCTTGAACGGATTTAGAGGTGTTGGAGACCTTTTTCCGCGAAAAGGTCTCTGACGACCCATCAGCTAAACACAAAAGTCAGCCATCCAAAAAATAACACCAAGTGACACTTTTAGCTAAAAAAACACTATATAAGCCGAACGCTACACGTTTGCTTCTACAAGTAACTTTAAACGAACCATCATACGTCCAAACTCACGTTCAACCCAATGGGTATGCTTGGGGAGTAAATCGTCTGCTCCTGCCTTACGGTAAATATCGATTTCTCTCAATCTGTCTCGGATTTTGCTTGCTTGCGTCATCACCTTGTCTTTAACTCCCTGATTATAACGACCCTTAGGAGCTAATGAATTCATACCAGCTTCTACTATTAATAATTTCTTTAATACTGAAAGACTATAGTCTGACTCAATCTGCTGACGCACACTCGCCATACTCGCATTGGGTAAACCTTTTGACCCCTGTAGGTGATTATTAAGCTGTGTGAGGGAAGGGAGGGGGGATTAATGCTCATCGTTTATTTCCTTATTTAGATCGTCAACATATTCCAAATCAACCCGCGTTCCTCCCGCCCAAAACAGAATTAAACG
>JBIJBR010000002.1:0-32224 GCA_044345135.1 Vampirovibrionales bacterium | reverse complement strand
CCTCATGGGGGCTGAAGTGGTCATCCCCAATAAAAGCAATGCGGTGGCGCCTCGTCAAGTCGATTACTTCCTTTACAAGGCTCGCCACTTGGTAGAAAACTTGTTTAAAGACCTTAAAAATTTCAGGCGAATGGCAACCCGTTACGATAAATGAGATGTGGCTTATTTGTCTTTTGTTCATCTTGCTTCTGTTTGTTTGTGGCTTAAATAAATGTCGACACTAGCTAAGGAGTATTATAAAATGCAGTGTCCCAAATGGGGCTGCTTCGACAAAGTCAAAGCAGGATTTATCGGCGAAAACCAACGCTCCCATGCAAGGTAAGATGAAGCTTGAGCATCAAGCCTAAGCCTCTCCCGACGACTAGCAGAAGAAGAGAAACGTCTCTTATATTTTAAAATAAGACGCTGGTAAGCGTTTCAAAGATTTTTGTCCCTCTTTCTCCAGCTTCTTCATCTTCTCAAGTGGAAGGGTGACGCTTGACTCTTTAAGCTTGTCTTGTTTTGTTTGCATACCCATGTATAGCTTTAAACGGAGCAATTGATGATCTCTTTTTTGGGCTCTCTTCGTATGCTCAGACTCCAATTTAAAGGCAGTAAAAATGCCTGTCCCTAATAAAGGAAACGAGATTTCTCCAGAACCAAAGGTGAGGGCTGAAATAATCGAAAGTAGTGAGCCCAAACCAGCAGGAAGCCACGACCAATGCGAAAGGTTAAAAGGGTGTTCTGAGTGATATCGATGGACTGCCGTACTCAGTATCTCCATCGGGATATCTCTGTTTTTTAAACCCTTGGCTATTTGGTCCATTTCAACTGTGTCAACGGCATCCGCTACTGTTGCAATCGTTCTTGGTCGTTCTTCAGTGGGAAACATACGAACCAAATGCTTTAAGGCCTCTCTGTCAGTAACTTGTGTAGACTGTAAAACATCTTGTGTTCTGTAGAGTCTTGGAGAAAATTTCAGAGGACGCCATATATTGAATAGTTCCGTTTCATTTTTTTTAATCTTTGAAGATGAAGGATGGTTCTTAGGGACAGCGCCAGGATAAAAATTCTTTGGGAAAAAGTAACCCACAAGTCCCTTTCTTCTTGGAATTGCTTCTGAATAATCATTCACAAATAAAGGATGATTTGGGTCACCCTTGAATTGATGCGTTAAGGGCAAAGTAGTCTTTGCAGAAGTAGAGGAGGGAGGGAGGGTAGACATAAATAAACATACCTATCGTTTAGAGGGACAAGAAAATGAAAGGGACAGAAAAGATCGCCTATTTTACGAAAAAATAATGCGCTTAAGTAGAGAAAACCGTGTCAATGTATTTTAGTGCGCCGATTGAGAAGATCCCTTAAAATAACTTTACAAAACCCCTTCGCTATCGTCGAAAAGCACAGCACGTTCACGAGTCGCTCGCGTCACTTTAGGCAATAGTCGTCGCAAAACCACAGCGGTTGAATAAGACTTAAGCCTTATTCAAGGCCTATTGTGCTCCAAAAAAGCTTGACCAGCGCTCATCCACACGGGCCTTCATGGCGGGGCACATGGCAATTTCATTGGGCCATTCTCTCGTAAAGCCTTCGCTTTCCCATTTTTTGGTGGCGTCAATCCCGACTTTGCTGCCGTAGGCCCAGCGTGGCGTGGCGTGATCCAAAATATCCATGGGCCCTTCAGCGAACATCATATCCCGCTTGGGGTCGGTATTGTTAAAAACGTGCCACGCCACTTGACTCATGTTTTGCACATTGACGTGTTCATCCACAATCACGACATATTTACTAAACATCAATTGCCCAAAGCCCCACATGGCGCTCATGACTTTACGGGCATGGCCAGGGTAACGTTTTTTAATACTCAATAACACACAATTATGAAACACCCCTTCCCACGGTAGATTCATATCCACTATTTCAGGAATAAAAATTTTTAATAAAGGTAAAAATAATTGTTCGGTGGCCTTCCCTAGGTAGCAGTCTTCCTGCGGGGGTTTACCCACAATAGTGGTCATATAAATAGGGTCACGCCGATGCGTCATGGCTGTGACATGAAAAACGGGGAAATCATCCGCCAAGGAATAATACCCCGTGTGATCGCCAAAAGGGCCTTCCCAACGGGTTTCATCATAATTGACGTAGCCTTCTAGCACAATTTCCGCATGGGCAGGCACGTCTAAATTCACCGTTTTACAGCGCACCGTTTCAACAGGATGATTCATTAAAAACCCTGCCAATAATAATTCATTCAAGCCTTTGGGTAAGGGCGCCGTCGCACTATAAATCACTGCAGGATGAGCCCCTAAAACCACGGCGACTTCTAAGCAAGGTTTCCCCGATTTTTTAGAATTTTCGTAAATATCGTTTCCGTCATGATGCTTATGCCAATGCATGCCTGTGGTGCTGTTGTCATATTTTTGTAAGCGATACATTCCCACATTACGGTCGCCTGTCATGGAATCTTTGGTAAAGACGCAAGGCAGGGTGATGAAGGGACCTCCATCTTCAGGCCAGCAGGTCAGAATCGGTAATTGGTCGAGCATGGCTTGACTAGGGTCCGTCACGACCACTTCTTGGCAAGGGGCGACCTTCCCTTTGTAATGACGAGGAAATACATGCCGTAATTCCGCATATTCAGGGAGCAACGCCACTTTGTCCCACAAGGATGAAGAAGACAAGGTGGCGAAATCGGGTTTGGCGTATTTGGCAATACGGGCTTGTAGCGCTTCGTAGGAGCTTCCTCCTAAAGCCATCAGCACACGTTCATGACTGCCTAATGCGTTAATGAGTAGTGGCATGTCATAGCCTTCGACTTGGGTGAAGAGTAGCGCCTTATTCGCCGCCCCTTGAGATTTAGAGACTCGGTCCGTAATTTCTGCAATTTCAAGATGACAAGACACGGGGGCATCAATTTCAATGAGTTCGCCCGCGTCTTTCAAAAGCTGGATAAACGCGCGTAAGTCATGGGTAGATTTAACAAAGCGAGGATCAGGCGTTGGAAATTTAGAAGCCGTGCTTGCTTCCGTCGTCGAATTTAAAGCGGACGCAAAGAATGAAAAAATCATGAAGTTAGCGACCTTTCATTTTACAGGTGTATTTTAAGCTTTTTTATCGTAATTATTGTATCATGAAGGCTTCGCTCTGATGAAAGATACCCTTACTGAGCTGACTGAATAACGTCTTAAACTGCACTAAAATACAAGCGGGAGAAACCAAGGCTATACGAGAAGTCTATTTTAGATATAATAGAGTGTAATTGACCCCTTTTCTCCAATGAATAATGAAAACCTTTATGCTTTTTTTTGCATCGTTTCCTGCGGTTTCTCCCTTATCTACACCACCACGACAAGGCCATAGGCAGCGAACGGGGAAACCTCTCATGTCTCTTGAAGGTCCTGTGGCGTCTATAGACGATCATCATCGTTCTGAATCTTCTTCGGCAGTCTCTCAGTTACCCCACTTGCCGAAGAGCACTGAATTTTTAATGGCGACAGGACTAGGGGTCTTAGGCGCCCTATTGCTCGCTCCTTTATGGATGCATCACCCCTTACCCCACTCGAAAGCAACGCCCTTGGATAAGGTGGTGAAGGATTTGACCAATGCGCAGCCGTCCAAAAAAGCGGAGAGCTCAGGACAAGAATCAAGCGAATTTGTTTCTTTTTTATCTCACCCCATGGCTTTATTGTTAATGATTCCGCTTTTTTCTCCACGCTTAACGCGTCCTGCCATTGCGGTAACCGCGTTGTTGGGCTTGGGTTACATGGGAAGTAATGCCCTCAATGGGGTGCAGGAAGTCTGGCTACGCTGGCAAGAAAGTCGGATTCGCGCCAATTTGGTGGCTCATTTGGATCAGGCCTATCAACAGTCCATTGAAGCCAAAATGATGATTGATGAAGAAAATCATCGCTATGCGGAAGAGCACATTCGTGCCTTATTAAAAGCCCAACATATTGAAGACACGGAACGCTATTTTTCGCGTACCCCTTTGAATTGTCCCCCTTCGACAGATACTCACCAGATGCAAGATTTACGTCAAAAACAGAGTATTTTTGCCATGCTGCCTCAAAATCGAAAACCCCTGCCTCGTCAGGCACGAGTCGGAGAAACATCGTCTACAGACTCAAAAAATGCACCCATGGTACCACTAACGCGTCCTGCCCTTCATCCCACAAGCCCCGCCTTGGATTTTCATCAGGCATCTCGTTTAGGGTTGAATTTACTCGGCTTAGGCCTAGGACTCAGTATGACCAGTATAGGGCTATATGCCTTTAAAGTGACTCGAGATTTCATCACACCGTTGAGTCAAGAGGTCAAAAAAAACTTGGAAAATAATCCCCAAGCTCGAGAAGTGCCTTTGATTAAAATGACTTTAGCGCCTCAAAATACGGAGGCCGTCTTATTACACTTTTTTCAAAAAAAAGAAGGTTTTATCATGGGTGGATTATTTATTACCTTTGGGGTCATGCTGAAACTACTTCAGTTTTTAACGGAAAGTCTTCGTGAAATTGAAGTCACCCATTTAAATGCAGAAACCGAAAAACAATACGAAACCTATAAATTTACGGTCTTAGAGCCTCACTTTAAAGCCATTAGTGAACGTTCACAATTGAATCATGCACTACAAATTTTAGAACAGGATTTAAAGAAGGGGACCCTGAGTCCTGAAGACCTTCAACAGCGCATTCAGAGTATTTTAGACAATATCGGTTATAATTGGTCTGCACCGAATTACTACCCCATGTCTCCTGTGGTGCAGCTGGTCCCCGCGCGTTCGTAAGTATATCAATAGTCCTTTTAATAGAGGATTTTACTCCTCTAATTCGGTTAGCGTGTCCTTTTATTTTGTACCCTTTTAAAAGGAGTACTCCCTTTAAAAAAACGAAGGATTGAGATGTATGTCTTTTTTAGAATCTTCTTCAACAGCGAATATTAATACAGAACCGTCTTCTTCAGGATTAATGCCTTCCATTGAACTTCAAGGGGTATTTCCTTCATTGCCTTCTTCTGCTAGTTTTTCTAATCAAGAAGAGTCACAGGCCAGAGTGGATCGTTTGTCTTTGGTGTTGAATGAAATGGGACGGCTCCCACTTTGGGTACAACAGGTGATTTATGCGGACTTGAAAAGTAATTTAGATAAAGACGCCGCGTCTTCTCCACTTTCTGAGATTAAACGTCGCGATTTTTTACAATTATGGGTGCCGATTTTAAACACGAACGGGCAAGAAGCCTTTCAATCCATCGCCAGTGACTCCAAAGAAGACACCTCCTTATTGTTGACTTCTTTTCAGTTGAAAGACAACATTGCGATGCTATGTGCTCGCTATACGTGGTCGTTACAGTATGCGTGTCAATTAATTGTACAAGTTTTACGTCGTAATTGGATTCATCGTCCTGAATCCAAAGTCCTTGAAGCGTCCGTTCGGTTTTTAGGAGATGAAATTCGTCTTGGCGAATACTTGGTCTACTTAGGTTTAGTAGACAGAGAACAAATGGAACTCGCCTTACAGACCCAAAACTATATTGAGTCGACAATGGGAGAGCGTTCGAAAATTGCAGATATTTTGATTCGACTTGGCCTAATTACGACAGAAGACGTGGAGAGTATCTTATTCTTAAAAGAAGAAAGCCGTAAGCCCTTCCAGATTTTTTAAAGCTTCTTGATATTTAATTAAACATCAAGTTCTGATTGTTTCAAAAGCCGTTTTACTAATTGGGACGTAGGACTTGTTTCCAAGGTCTCTATCCATGCGTAGGCATCACGCGGAATACTTCCTTTAAGTTGTCTCACTAAACGTAGGGACAACCAAAATAAATCTAAATAGTCTTGCCAAATGGCTTCACGAAGTACCTGTTCTAAAAGCGTCAATAAGAAACATTGATTCACTTGAGGCCACTGTTTACTTACTTTTAAGAGTTGCAAGGTGATTTGCGTAAAATACTGACGAAATTCAGAATGTTTTAAGCGTTCAATAAGATTTTCATTTGTATAAATTGCTTTTAGCGTGGCCATAACTCTTTCTTGTAGTGCGGGTGATGCGTTTAAATGCTGACTGGCATAGACAAAAACCTCAAAGGCGCCTAAAGGAGCACTGGCTTGATCATCCATTCCCCCCAGAAAATCATGTAGATCAGGGGTTTGAGGGGGGAGATAAGACAAAAGATTTAAAGCTTGATCCTTCAAATCAGGCTGATTCAAAGCGAGCTTTAATACTTGAGCCACCTTAGGTAAGGCTTGTATCAAAATATCTGGCGCGGTATTCTTAACGATAGTAGACAACGCATTGAAGCATTCGACACTTAAATAAGACTTTTCTGAATTTTCTTCTATAAGAAGCGTATTGATGATTTCATTGAATGCGTTGACCACCTTTTTGGGTGCATAGGGATACACTCTCGTCAAAAGGTCAAAGACGAGATTTTGTAAGCACTCTTTTTCATTCACGGGGAGATGTTCCCAAGAGTAAAGATGCGTCATTAGCGTAGAGATCAAAGACGCCACCGTATAAGGATTCGTCTCTGCATAACGGTTCAACCATATCTGTAGCGCGTTTAAACTGCTTACTTTTACCTTGAATTCAGCATGTGCTAAGGCGTCCAGCAAGGCATTAAAGGCTTCTATTCGAGGCAGAACACTTAAAATCATCAGTGCCTTAGAGCAATGTTCAGTGTTTTGAGCGTTTTCCCATTTTTCTTTGAAAAAGCTCAGTAAGGTATCAATAAATACATTGGCTTCTATATTAGAGGAATGAGCCATATGATTTAAGAGATGACTTATTTTTTTAGGGGTACAGTCTCCTGCTTCAAAGAGTTTAGGAAGCCAAGCCATTAAGGATTCGGTCGGAGCTGTCATGCTAGAGAGAAAGGAGGCACACTCCTGTTGGAGGCGATCCTCAATAGAGCCTTCGGTTGCATTGAACGGCTCGCCACAGTCCGTGTTTCTAAAAAACAAAGCGACTCTTTTTAAATCAGCGCGAGAGCTCATGACATAGCGAGGCTCCTGCTCAAAAGAAGACTCATTCGGTAGAGCCGTCAGGACCCCATACAAAAATAATTTTCGCAAAGCGAGTGCTAAATATTCTTCGCTAAGATTTTCCTGTGTTTCGGACAATCGCTGGGCGATAAAATCACGCACCAAAAACGGGACTTCATCTAAATAAGCCACGACAACTTCTAAGGCCTTTAGAAAGGGCATACCGTATTGTAAAGCATCCATATGAAAACGCGCATAAATAAAATCATCTAAGTCTTGAACACCTTTAACGGCTAAATCGTTTAAAGCGTCTAAGCTTAAAGTCTTTTCTCCCCGTTGTGTTGCTTTTGCTTCCCACGCTTGAAAGAGACGAAAAATCGCTCGTGAAGACGCGCCTGAACGCGCGTAAAATTCGTCTAAGTATTCCATGGGGAAGGGATATGTACTGGGATAAAGCGCTAAAAGCGCAGGAAGCTCTTTCGCGGTAAAGCCAGAAAGCAGCATTTGTTCTGAAAATAAACCATAGGTGCCTAAGGCGAGTTGTTGAGACAAGGCCTCGCTGCGGGTGGCCAATATAAGTTGTAAAGGCATTCTTTTTTGCGTATTGATGCTTTTAAGTATCTGAGACAAGCACTGTAAATTTTGCCATTGTTGTGCTTCTTTTTGATGAAGTAACATCTCCCATTCATCAATAATAATGCTAAAACGACTCTTCGTTTCAAGCGTAGGGCTATAGTGCTTTAAGTCTCGACCCAGTTGCGCAATAATTTCATAGATAGAGCCTTGCATATGAGGATCTTCTAAAGCCTCTTTCATTTTAAAGGCAATTAGTCCCCACGGATGATTAAAAACAGACCCTGCCGCCGTGATGGAGGCCTGTCCACTTTTCATCCATTGTGCTAAAGTATTTTGCCGTTTCGCAAGGGCTTGTGTTAAGACCGTTTGCCACAGCGTCGTGCGTTCTTCTTGAAGCGTTAAGGAAATGGCTTCTTTCAAGGTCTGATTTAATTCCGCCTCTGAAAGGATCAAACCCGTGGAGTGTAAAGTCTTATTGCCTTGCATGTGTAGAGACTGCAGTAGCTCTGTCGCCCATTGATGAAGCGCCTCTTGAAGTAACTGATCAAGTTCCCACTGCGTCCACGCCTTTTTAGGTAGCTTACCTAGGTGGATTTTAACCCCTTGATGCTGAGAAAATTCATCCGAGCCTAGGGTGTTGGCGGATTTGAAAAAAGCATTTAATAAGGCCGTTTTACCAACGCCCTCATCGCCTAATAAAAGAAGGGTTCGGCTTTGTCCTAAAGTCAAAAATTTGTGAAGAACCTGCCATTCATGACCTTTATTCACTAGTCCTGCTTCAAGAAGAGAGGCTTCATGAGAGCGAAGATTTTTGAGATTTAAAGGTTCCCCCGTCAGGCAAAGTCCACTTACCTCAAAATGTACCAGAGGAAACGCTATACAGGAGGTGATGGAAGGCGGAGCTAAAGTGCGAGACATAAGCAAAAGTCATATACCCTAATTAAAAAGAGGACTGTACAGAGTATACTTTAAGAATACTGAAATGACAAAGGGTTCATGAGAGAGAAAGAAAAGTCGTTACATTTTAAGTGCAATCTAGTGCTCATGGATTTTTACAAATCAACCCTCCAGCACTGAAGATTCAACGGAGCAGTCAACGTAGAAAAGGGGAAGCACACTCACGCGGCCTCCCCTTTTGCAAAGTCACGGGTGACTAGTTTTTGTCGCGTTGAACGTTTTTAGATTCGCTGAGCCAGCTCATCATGCCACGCAACTTGCGACCGGTCACTTCAATCGGGTGATTAGAATCCGCTTCCACCAAGGCTTTGAGTTGAGGCATACCCGCGCGAACATCCGCGGTAAACTCTCGAGCGAAGGTGCCGTCTTGAATTTCTTTTAAAATCACTTTCATGCGAGCTTTCGTGTCGGCATCCACCACACGAGGCCCACGCGTCACATCCCCATAACGAGCGGTATCGCTAATGGAATAGCGCATATCGTCGAGGCCCCCTTCGTACATCAAATCCACAATGAGCTTTAATTCATGCAAACATTCAAAGTACGCCATTTCAGGGGGATACCCTGCTTCGGTGAGCACTTCAAAGCCCGCTTTCACCAAGGCTGCGGCCCCGCCACAAAGCACGGCTTGTTCGCCAAAAAGGTCTGTTTCGGTTTCATCTTTAAAGGTGGTTTCAATCACACCCCCACGACCACCGCCCACACAGGCCGCATAGCCTAGGGCAATTTCTTTGGTTTCGCCACTGGCGTCTTGCTGAATCGCCATTAAGCAAGGCACACCACGACCGCGTTCATATTCTGAACGCACCAAGTGACCAGGCCCTTTGGGTGCGACTAAAAAGACGTCAACATCCGCAGGGGGAGTAATATAGCCAAAGTGAATGGCAAAGCCGTGGCTAAACATCAAGGCTTGCCCTTTACGGAGCTTGCCTTCAAAGTACTGTTGGTAAACGTCGGCTTGCACGACATCAGGACATAAGAAGAGGATAATATCCGCCCATTGAGCCGCTTCTTCAAAGGTGATACTTTCCATGCCGTTGGCTTTTACTTTTTCAGCGGTTTTAGACCCTGCACGCAAAACGATTTTCACCTTGGCGCCCGCGTCCTTAAGGTTCACGGATTGTCCAAAGCCTTGACTACCAAAACCAATCACGGCAATGTTTTTAGACAACAACTTACTGCGATCAATGTCTTGGTCATAATACACTTTTAGGGCTTGGGGGGATTCAACCGTCATCATAAAAAAACTCCTTTATTTTTTAGACAAGAACAACCGTAGAACGATTCATTTATTATTTTACTCTAAAAATCAGATTTTCATCCGTTTTGGTGATGTTGATTTTCATAAAACCTTAGGCGCGAAGCCCCCACGAAAGCCCCCCTAATTTGTTACATAACGTTACAGCCTTAAGGTTCCAAGCCAAACGCCTTTATGGTTTTATATGGGTATACATGATATCGGCAAGCGTTCGTGCTTTGGCCTACCGTGCAAGTCTTTTTCTCTAAAAATATAAGGATCTTTTCTTTTATGACAATTATTATCCCTCCCCCCTCAGATAGTACTCTTCCAACGTCTACTCCTAGAGTTAAGGCGCTTACGACTTATTCTAAGACAGACCCTCTAGCCGTTGCGCCTGAGTCTCCCATCTCAGAGGTTACTGATACTTTTGAGAAAGCAACACTACTAGAAGACGCCGTAAAAACCCCAGAAAATCACATCCCAGTCGAATCGCCTTTGAATAACATTGAAGATGTTAACCCCAAAGACCTTTCAGCTCAAACGGATGAATGGGTGAAAACTTTATATGAAAAAACATTAGACGGATTGTCAGGAAAACAACAAGTCTTGTTTAAGAAAGAACTTGATAAAAATTGGTCCGTTATTATGCAACATCTGGATGAGAAGAATGATTATATTGACCACGAAGCATTTAAGAAGGCTTATCAAGGTCTTGTCGACCATAGTCTTGATCAGGTTCAAGGGACTAAAGATGTTTGGCAAGATTCCCCTCCTTTACCAAAATCTTTACAGGGATTAAGAGAGCGACTTTATGAAAGCCTAACAAAAAACTTAAGCAAAATACAGTCGGACTACTTTCAACGTCACAGTGATCAGGAATTCAAAGAATTAGAGACCAAGCTCGGTTTAATGTATCAATATCCCTCAGCAAAGGTAGACACCCATGCTTTAGAGTTGGTAGAAAAATTCAACACTAAATTGAAAGGCCTTCGTGAACAGATTTTAGATCCTCGTAAGTTTAATCTCGATCAGTGGAGGGCAAAACTTGAAAAGAAATATACGCAAGGTTTGACAGAAGTACAACACACACAGTTCGATTCTTTATTTACACCATTTCTCGAAAGTCTTCTAGACGATACCGCCCAAAAATATCAAGAAACAAAGCCTTCAGCTGATGAACTGTTACTAATCATACAGGCCCTTGAAGATG
Organism: Vampirovibrionales bacterium; assembly: GCA_044345135.1. Lineage (GTDB taxonomy): Bacteria > Cyanobacteriota > Vampirovibrionia > Vampirovibrionales > JAJTHC01 > JAJTHC01. Next base: position 21,289 of record JBIJBR010000002.1, on the reverse strand, counting down.
GCGTCGCTAAAATTGCTAATGATATTAAAAACTTTCAGAAGTCGCCACAACCTGTTTACTATGGCGGCGGTGGTGGTGGATATAAAAAAGCACCCAAAGCCGATACAACACCCGTGGAAGTCAATTCCTCCGAACTCCTCAAAAAAGAAGGTCTCCCTGAGTTCCCTGAAGATGTTTCAAAGACCGTGAAGGAAGGTACTAAAACCCTTGAAAAAGAAGGGGGTCCCGTCAAAGTGGTGCTAGGGGGGGGCGCAGTACTCTTGGCGATAGGCGCAGGGGTGTGGTATTATCTGCAAAACCAAGCCAGTCAAGTCGTGGCAAGCACCGTGGCTCCTACGATTGCCCAAGGGGGGAAAGACCCCAACGCACCACTACCCACCAGTTTAGCCCCTACGACTCCAACGCCTCCCAAAATCATCGTGGCCTAGGACTTATACTCTTTAAACAAGCCATACGATATTGAATCGTTTAAAGGGGATTAGTTTAGCTTCATCCCTGATTCAATATAGCCGTATTTCCACGCCGTGCCTTCTTTGACCATACAAATATCCACTTCGCCTTGTTGGCCATTGGGGTACTGTAAACGGCATGAAATGGCCGCCTTATCCCCTTGAATGCCGTTCAGGGCGTAGCTTCCAAATTGATAAAGTTCTTGAGTCCCACTGCTAAAATAAAACGTCTTCCAAAAGGTATGAATCAAGGTTTTTTCGTTCATACGAAACATCATATGCACTTCTTTTAAGCCAATGCCAGACGTTTCAACTGCTTCTTTATTGCGCTTGGTCAATAAGTCAAAGGTATACTTTAAAAAATAGTCGCGTGTTTCTTTGGAAAACATGTCAAAGGCTTCCCCAAATTGATTGTTCATAAAGGTATTGAGAAAGCGTTTAAAATCTTCTTCGGGACTGGCCATCATCATAAACTAAGGCTCCTCATCATTCAAATGACAGGCAGAAAGATGCGGGGTATCGGGGGTGCCGACTTGACGAAGCAAGGGTTCGTCGCTTGAGCAGGGGGCATAGGCTTGGGGACAACGGGTATGAAAACGACAGCCCGCAGGGGGATTCATCGGACTGGGGAGCTCTCCTTTCAAAGGGTGTCGCTGCGCTCTCATCGCGCGCGCCAAGGTCGGGTCCGCAATCGGCATTGCACTGAGTAGGGCTTGAGTATACGGGTGTTGAGGGGTCTCAAAAATCGCGGCAGTCGTCCCCACTTCCATCATTTTACCCAAGTACATCACGCCCACTCGGTCACAAAAATGTTGGACCACACTCAGGTTATGCGCAATAAAAATATAGGTAAGCCCCAAGTCTTTTTTGAGACTTTCCATCAAATTCAAGACTTGGGCTTGGACGGAAACATCTAAGGCGCTGACGGCTTCATCCGCAATAATAAGCTTGGGACGAAGTGCCAAGGCACGCGCGATACAAACCCGTTGACGTTGCCCGCCAGAAAGCTCACTAGGGAAGCGGTCGATTAAACTTGCGGGCAACCCGACCATATCCAACAAAGACAAAATCTCTTGACGCAAGGCCTGACCGGTGGCCCGCTTGAAAATTTCCAAGGGTTCACCAATGGCTTGTCCCACTCGCAGACGAGGATTCAAACTGGCATAAGGATTTTGAAAAATCATTTGCATATGAATCCGCTTTTCACGTAAGGCCGTTTCTTTTAAGTCCAGCCAGTTTTCGCCATTAAAAAATATGGTTCCCGCATCGGCCTGTTCTAAGCGAATTAAACAGCGCGCCAAAGTCGATTTACCACAGCCACTTTCTCCCACAATACCGAAGGTTTCCCCTGCTTTGACGTCAAAACTGACCTCATCTAAGGCTTTGACATCGCCCACTTTGGTATTGAAAAATCCTTCTTTCACAGGGAAATATTTCTTCAATCCTGTGACTTGAATTAAAGGAGGGGGGAGAAGCGTAGGGGAGTCTAGTGCTTGCCTCAGTGAATCTGTCGATGTCATAAACCGTTATTTCCTACAAAAAATGGATTCCTTCCCATTATAGCCCACATTTTTGTATATGGGTTATAATAATTGGCACAAATAAATTAAAAAAATTGCTTTAAGCTCTACTTAGTAAGCGTCTTAACCTGAATGAATTTAAACGAATAAGGAGTAAAACGTCTATGTCTATCCCCCGTTCTGAAGTCCACTCACTTTCTACACCCTATCCGTACAATCCGCTTATCCTAAGTCTTTTTGCGGTAGTTTTGGCGGCGACGAGTTTAGGGTTACAATTTTTCCCTGACCTGCTCCCCCAACTTAAAGATCAGTCGGAGCCTAATCGTGCGACGGCTTCTCTGGTGAATACGGACAATCCAAGGCGCTTAGCGTCTAAAGGGGTTTCTCCCTTTTCTCATCTCACGGCCGATGTGGCCGAAACCTTGGCCCCTAGCGTGGTGAATATTGATGTCCGCATTCGCCAAAAAGAAGAAAACGACGCCACAAGCGAGATGTTTCGCTACTTTTTTGGGAAAGATGCCGCCCCCCCCTCCCCACAAGAACAGGCGAGTCAAGGCAGTGGCATTATTTACGATGCGAAAAAAGGATACATCATCACCAATAATCACGTGGTACAAGGGGCCAGTCAAATGATTGTCACCTTGGATGATGGCAAGGCCTACCCTGCCAAACGCGTGGGCAGTGACCCCTTAACCGATTTGGCCGTAATTCAAATACAGGCCCCCTCGGCTTCTTTAAAAGCGGCGCCGCTAGGGGTGTCGAATCAACTGCGTACAGGGGATTGGGTCTTGGCGATGGGGTCGCCTCTGGGTTTTGACCATACAGTGACCTTGGGGATTATTTCCGCCTTGGCCCGTAAAGTCCCTGGTTTGAATGAAGAGGTTCCTTTTGTTCAGACGGATGCGGCCATTAACCCTGGCAATTCAGGGGGACCCTTGGTGAATCTTGAAGGAGAAGTCATTGGGATTAATACCGCCATTGCAGGGCATGGGCAAAATATCGGTTTTTCTATTCCTTCGGATACCGTGAAAACGGTGGCCGATCAACTCATTCAAAGCGGTCACATTAAGCGCCCTTATGTAGGCTTAGCCCTAGGGGATTTAAATCCTGAAATTGCCACACAGTTGAATTTATTCCCTGCGACCAAAGGGGTTGTGGTGATTCAGGTGCAAGCGCATTCCCCTGCTGAATCCGCAGGCTTAGAAGAAGGCGATGTCATTCAAAGTGTCACTGGCGTGACTACTCATACGGCGAAGGCCTTTCAAAATGAAATCCGCCAGAAGCAAATTGGGACCCGCTTTCAGTTGGATGTGTTACGAGATAAAAAGCGAGTTCAGCTCAGCTTGCGCAGTCAGGAAATGCAAGCCCAAGCCTTCCAACCTTAATAAAGCTTACTTCTTAAGACGGTAAGCCCGTAATGCAAAGCGGTTCTGAGGTAGGTTCTTTATAAATCACGGCCTGCTCTAAATGGCGTTGGCCTAATGCCTGTAGCCGCTCGTTTGACAATTGTTGCATTTTACCATTAGTCAATTCAGGTTTCCAAGGCGTTGGCTCCAATCTCTTATATGAATTACTTAATAGAGGTAGCTTTCGCAAGCGATCTTTAATCCAGACATGAGAAGCCTCCTCATCTGGCATTGGGCAGGCAATAAAAGTCGTGTTCGGTTTTTCCTCTTTTTGGATTAATCCGAGTAAAGTGCCTGCCACCTTTGGGAACCAAGATCCTAGTAAAGTTATATCACAACGGTTAGAGTCTTCATCCAAAGCCTCCGTCTTCGTCACAGCAAACCCTGCTAATTTTGAGTCAGATACCGCAAGTAAACAGCGGTTTTTTCTCGTTCCACCCAACTGCTCGTTTAAGCTTAAAAGGCGAGGATCAAATATATTGTTTAGACTTATGACTGTTGCCGCATAAGCTTTACTCACCGCACAGCCTGCTTCAGCTCTTTTATGAGCTTCTGGATAAAGCTTGAATAAAGTTTGCAGATCCTCTTGAAAATGGGGATCTTTAGGAGATAACTCCCAGAGATTAATGGCGGCATGTTTTCCATGTTGAGGAATCGTCGCAAGACGTAAAGCGCCTTGGCGCTGTTGATGAGTGGCACTGTAGGGTTGGGAAGAAGCATAGAAAGAGATAGGCGTCATGAGAAAAGCTTTCTAAAAGGTTTGAGTACGTTAGTCATACAGATAAACACAAGTGAATCTATTTTTGTGCCTTCGCACGACTTTTTAAAAAAAATAGCGTGTTTTTTAGCTAAAATTGTCGTTTAATTTTAATATTTTCTCTTTTTTGGATTCCTCTCTTCGTTTGGAGTATGTCACTCGTCAGAGACCTTTTTTCGCGAAAAGGTCTCTGACGTCGCCCGCTTAAAATGGAACGGGGAGGCTAGAACGGATCTTTTACAGTCAATTGTAATTTTTTGTAACAAAGCTATTTTTAAATCGTAGGGCGTGTTAAAATTTCTTCGTTGTGTAGATGTTTTTAAACTCTCTAAAGGTTAAGCTACTTCAAGAACCTTTGTGGTCATCAATGTAATGAGGATTTTTTATGAATATCGTGTCTGCTCCTACGTCAGGTCCCTTAAGGTCTACGAAGTCGTCACCTTCCTAAGCGAACCTCCAGCGTCAAGGGGCGACGTTGCTTCCAGGGTATGAAGGAGTAGTTAAACGATTTTGTGATAAAGCTCTTTTGACTCGTGCCGCGCGCCTAACTTTTTTAAGTCATTTGGAAAGGTTCTGTCCCCCTGATTCTTCTCTTGACCGTAAGGGTCAGCTTAAGCTTCCTAAAGGTTTTTATGAAGGAAGGCCTGAAGATTATGCAAGAATTTCTCCTACAGATGGGATTGTTATACGCCCGACTTTTACTACAGAGAGTAAAGGCGGAGGCTTTTCTCTTCTGATAGATGGGAGAAAATCACCCTTATTGACAAAAGACATAGGAAAAAGGAAGCCCAAAACAGGGGTTGAATCAAAAAGTTTTTTCTTGCCGCCAGCTGTATTGGCCCAAATGAAAAAGATGCGCCAATATGATCAGTATGACGCAGTGTTAACTCACGTGATTATGCCGTCAGAAAAAGCAATGAGAGCATTCTGGGAGAGATGTCTCAAGACAATGAATGCCGCATATCCAAGCCAATAGTGGTCGTTACTTTAAATTAAAGTGAACCCGACAATACACCCAATAATGAAAAAGGGTAGGCGTCATTGATGTGAACCTCCACCAGCGTATTCACTAACGATGTAGGGTCAATCCCTTCAGGCACGTCAAAATTCACCACTTTGTTTTGACGCGTTCGTCCCGTGAGGCGATGGGGGTTTCGCTTACTGGGCCCTTCTACCAAGACTTGTAGCGACTGCCCTAAGGTTGCTTGATTCTGTGCCAACGCTTGTTTTCGAATGGCGTCATTTAAAATTTGTAAACGGGCTTCCTTGACGGATTGAGGCACCGCCTCTACTTCATAGCGCGCTTCCCAAATGGCCGCGGGGGTTTGTAATCGAGCCGAATATGCCGCGGTATTGGCCATGTACACCCCTGAACGACTCAGGCTATAGACGCTGTTTAAAAACGCGGTTTCAGACTCCGCAGGGAAGCCTACAATGTAGTCGCCAGTAATGGCCACCTGGGGAATGCGGTCGTAAATTTTGTCGGTTAAACGGTAATAGTCGTCTGCCGTATAGCCACGTCTCATACGGCGAAGGACGGCGTCGTCTCCGCTTTGCATGGGAATGTGGATATGTTCCATGAGCTTGGGCAAAGTCGCGATGGCGTCAATCATACGGTCGTTTAAATCCAGCGGATGCGACGTCATAAAGCGAATGCGTTCAATGCCTTCAATGTCGTGGACGGCTTCAAATAAATCGGCTAAATCATAGCGACGGTCGTTGAAGTCTTGTCCATAGGCGTCCACCGTTTGCCCCAAGAGCGTGACTTCTTTGACGCCCCCTTCCGCTAAGCGCTTGATTTCGTCTAAAATACTGTCAGGCTTACGACTGATTTGACGTCCACGTGTATAAGGCACCACACAATACGTGCAAAAATAGTTGCAGCCTTCAATAATGGTGACCCACGCGGAAGTCCCCTTGTTTTGGCGAACTTGGGTGATGTCTTCAAAATAATCAAAGGTGGACTGTTCTTTTTGTTTGTCAATGGCGAAGACATGTTGTGCGTTTTCTTCAAAAATTTCCCGTACCAGTCGGGGTAAATCGTGAATGTTCTGTGTCCCGTAGACGATATCCACATAAGGCATACGTTCAAACACGGTATGCCCAACCTGTTGGGCCACGCATCCTGCCATGGCGATTTTGACCTCAGGCCGTTTCTTTTTTAATTTTCCCCAGCGCCCTATTTGGCTAAAGGCTTTGTCACTGGCCATTTCACGAATTTGGCAGGTGTTGAGAATCAGTAAATCGGCGACATGAGGGTCTAAGGTAGGGACAAAGCCTTCACGCGCCAAAAGCCCCAGCATGAGTTCGCTATCGGCTTCATTCATTTGACAGCCTTGCGTTTCAATAAAGACCGTGCGTGTCATAGAAGCCAACCTTATATTTCGTATTTATTGAATTTAATTTATCATAAAAAGGACATGGAATCAAAGAAGGCTTTCTCTTAATCTATATTGTGTATATTTGTAAAAGCCTTAACTTGTGATAGCGAGGCAAGTTAAAATTATTTTAATGGTACCTCTTAGGGGATTGTTTCTCTAATAAGCAACCTTAATAGGGAAAAGTATTTATTGTGAAGGAGCTTTAGGCGTTTTTTTTTAAGTCTTTGAAACTAAAAAGGATAAGGGAATTTATATGATAAATTCTGCAGAAATTATTAGTGTTGTATTTTTAAATATTTTCTTTTGCTATCTGACAAATTGGCTTCTAAATACAAATATACCCAAACCCCAACCACATCAAACATTGATAGCTCCAAAGCTTAGTCCGTTTGAGAGTTTTTTTCTTTTTTGCTCGTTGTCATGGGGTACATATATTTTATCTGCTGGAGTATGCTATGGGCTTTCTCCCTTACTACCCTATATCAATATCAATGGACAATCAATAACTTTAAATTTTATAATTTTGCTGATTATAGGATTGATCACTTTGTTTAATCTTTCATCATATTATATTCTTTATGATACGGAAATAATTAAAGGTAAGAGAGGTCCATTTGAAAAAGAAAAATTAATATATTGGAAAAATATTGTTGAGTTACAGATGCCTGGCGGAGTTTACAGTTTGAAAGAGTACTATTCTGTTATCACAGATCAAGCTTTTGAGAAACCCTTTAGATATAACTTATTAATACAAGGGGAAAGGGAATTTGACAAAACAACACAAAGTGCTTTAAATGAATTTCATCGAAAAATTTTAGCTGCCGTTCATTCGAAAACAAGCTCTCCAAATTAATGAAGCAGACCTCTTATTCTTAAAAATAAACATTCTGTTCCTACGTGGAGGCATTGAATAAAAGTTGACTTAACGCTATCATCAAGAAGTCTATGACGTCAATCCGCATGAAAGTGAAGAGGTTTTTGGATGAGCACCCCTAGTAACACCCCGAGTCCAGCGCAACAATTGATTTCTAAATTAGAACATACAAAACTACACTTTGAGCATGGTGCCAATGAAGACGCCCTGATTCGGCAACTCTGTGAAGAGGCCCAACAGTATGGAATGGCCACGGTCTGCGTGAGGCCACAACATGTGATGGTGGCTCGAGAGGCCTTGGGCCACCGTAGTGAGGTGATACTCGCGGCCGTGGTGGGCTTCCCTGAACACCCCGTCACACGGGAAGTCCATGAAGAATGCCCTGTGATTGGGGCGTGTAATTCGACCACTAAATTGCAGGAAATCACCACGATTCAAGGCTCTGGTGGAGAAGAATTTGACGTGGTCATGAACGTCGCGTTCTTAAAAACGGATTATGAAATTGGGGGGAGCTTTACCCTGAAAGAACTCCAAGGTTTACGGATGGCGGCGGGAGACATGCCCATTAAGCTGATTTTAGAGGTGGATTTACTCAGCGATGATGAAATCCGTTTTGCCCTTCGCCAAGCCGTCGAAGCGGATATGGATACTATTAAAACTTCTACGGGTTATTTAAAAGGGGGCCAAGGGGCCACGCCAGAGCGCATTGCCTTTATTCGTCACTATTTAGATGAGCTCGGGGCCTTTCATATCGGCATTAAAGCCAGCGGAGGGGTTCGTTCACTAGATGACGCCTTAGCGGTGCAAGCCGTGGGAGCCACGCGTATTGGGTCTTCTGCCTGTGTGGCCATTGCCCAAGCCGCTTTAGAAATGCCTGTAGCGTCCGTGTTTTCTGATTTTTACTAGGTCGTGTTGACCTAACGCTTGACTTGTTTAGATCATTTCAAACTCATGAGGAGTCTTTCATATGCATGTGATTGTTGATTTGTGTGTGGTGCCTTTGGGTGTGGGGGTGAGTGTTTCTTCCTATATCGCCATTTGTGAGCGTGTGATTCAGCAATTTGGCTTGACGCATCACTTACATGCCTACGGTACGAATATCGAAGGGGATTGGGATGACGTGATGGCGTGTATCAAAGCGTGTCATGAAGCGGTGCATCAAGAAGGCGTGCCTCGTATTAGCTCTACCATCAAATTAGGCACGCGGGTGGACCGTTCGCAGTCGATGGCGGATAAGGTGTCTAGTGTAGAAAGTAAGCTAGACGCTTAGCGCGTGTCGAGCTTCAGCTCATAAAAGGATATTTTTTGTGTCAAAATGAGCCTTCGTTTAGGATTCAGGCGTGGCGGTTTTGATTTCGCTGGCGTGTAGCTGGCCTGTTTGAATTAAAGGCGCTAAAACGCTTTGTACAAGTCTATGGCAGGCTAATGTATTTTTCCCCAAGAATTCGGCGGATCGAATATAGACGATATAGTGGTCTTGCTCACCTGTTTTGTCAAAGACTTCAAGATGGGCGTCGGGAAAGGCGTTTTTGAGGTGTTGCGTTAAGTCATTGGGGCTAATCATGCGAGGGAGTTCCTTTACGCTTGGGGGTTTATCCTAAGTTTAGAGTAATTCTTGTTTATACCTGAATAAGTTTGACACAAAAAAGGAAAATCGGTTTAAGATAGGGGAAGTATTCTGAAGTAGAAGAAGTCTGAAGTAGAATAAGAAAGTGTAACGGTTTTAATGGTGATGGAGTCCACGGCCTTGCCTTCGCCCTTTAGGCGTTTGCAACAATTACTATGGGAAGATAAAAAAGATCTCGCCCTTTTGCTCCTGTATTCTACGATTAGTGGAGTCTTGAGTTTGATGTTGCCGATTGCCTCTCAAGCCTTGATTAATATCATTGCCAGTGGTGTATTTCTACAGCCTTTGATTATTTTGTCCCTTTTGGTTTTTGTGGGTTTAGGCTTTACAGGCGTGGTGCGTATCGTTGAAATGACTTTGCTTGAAATACTTCAACAACGGCTTTTTGTTCGTATTACCTTGTATTTGGCGAAGCATTTGCCTCAAGTCGATAGTCAAGTATGGAATGAGGCATATCCGCCTGAACGGGTGAATCGTTTTTTTGAAACCACCACGCTTCAAAAATCATTGACCAAAGTCTTGCTTGAATTTCCCGCAGCACTTTTACAAATTGTGATTTCCTTGATTTTTATGGGCTTTTATAGCCCTTATTTTCTATTTTTTAATGCGTTTTTGGTGGCAGGAGGCTTGGGTTTTTTACTCTTAGGCAAAACAGGCGTCACCAGTAGTTTGGTGGAATGCAAGTATAAGTATGAAATGGCTCATTTGCTTCAAGATTTGGCTCGCTGTCATAGCGCCTTTAAAATTTATGTGGCCCAGTGCTTTGGCATGAAGGAAGTCGACGCCTTATGTACCACGTATGTCACGGCGCGCCGTCGGCATTTTAACGTGGTGATTCGTCAAGCCTCATGGAGCTTTTTTGTGAATACGGCTGCGACGGCGGGTTTGCTCGCTTTAGGGGGTTGGTTGGTCATGAAAAAAGACATTTCCATTGGGCAATTGGTCGCGGCGGAACTCATGATGCTTTTATTGCTGGCAGCGGTGACGAAAATCGTTAGTAACATTGAAAGTTGGTATGACTTATTAACCAGCATCGACAAATTAGGCACTTTGACGGACTTACCGAATGAAGTCGAGCGGGGAGTGGACTACATTGATACGGGGAAAGGAATTGAGGTTAATCTCCAGCAAGTGTCGTTTCAATATCCTCAACAACCTTTTCCTTTGTTTCAACACTTGAATTTAGTCTTTAAATCAGGGAGCCGTACGGCGATTGTTGGGACGAGTGGGGCAGGTAAAAGTACTTTGGCCCAGTTGATTTTAGGGCTTTTACAACCTAATGCAGGAGCGGTGCAAATCAACCAACAACAGTTAAGAGATTTACAACTGTCTCATTTTAGACAACACGTGTCTTTGGTGGGGAGCCATACGGCTATTTTTAAAGGCACCTTGCGGGATAACATCTTAATGGGACGGGAATTTTTAGGCGAAGCGGCTTTGAAGAGAGCCTTGGATATTTCAGGCTTGTCTACGGTCTTAGACACGCTACCTCAAGGCTTAGACATGCCTTTGGGCAGCGAAGGTCTCAATCTTTCTTCAGGGAAACGGCAAATGTTGATGCTCGCAAGGAGTTTATTGGCGTCGCCTGCTTTGTTGATTTTGGATGAAGCGTTTCACCATATTGAAGGTCCTTTGCGTCGGCAAATTTTGGAAAAGTTAACCGCGCCTGAAGAGAAATGGACGCTTATTTTTATCACGCATGATGCGGAGGTGCTTCGTGCGTGTGAGGATGCCTACTTATTTCATGAGGGAAACGTGATGAGTCAAGGCAGTATTCCCAGTCTCTTGGCGAAAGAAGATCCCTTTTTTCAATCTTTTTTTCCTGCCTTTGTTTATCGGGACCGTACAGGTGAGGGGAACTAAGCCATGCCGATTATGCTCAGTAAACGACAGGTGGAAAGTATGGAAGCCTTGGCACAGGTGCAGTCGGCTCGTATGGTTAACACGCCTGCCTCTATGCGTTATTTGTCTATGGCGTTGATACTGACTGTTTTTTTGGGGATTTTAGGTTTGGCTTTTGTGCCTTGGCAACAATCTGTTTCCGGCGTGGGGGAAGTGAGTACCTTGAATCCCATGCATCGACCCCAGACGGTTCAAGCTCCTATTGATGCTCGAATTGAACAATGGCTGGTTCAGGAAGGGCAATGGGTCAAAAAAGGGCAGGCATTACTTCAACTTAAGGAAATTAAAAATACTTATTTGGATGAAACGCAGTTGGATAAATTGCAAGCCATGCGAGACGCCCAAGCCCTCCAAGTAAAAAGCGCCACTTTGCAGTTAGAGGCGCTTGAATCTCAATATGCCGTAATTGCCAGTAGTCAGGGCGCCGTGATGGGTAGTGCCACCGCCAAAGTGCAAGAAAATAAAGCCAAAGTCTCTGCCAGAGTGCAAAGTATTCAAGCCGCCCAAAAAGAATTTGAAACTGCGACGCTGTTTCAAAAACGAACTCAAAAATTGTATGATGAAGGCCTAAAAAGTAAACGAGACTTAGAACTGGCGAATAATCAGTGGGTCAACGCGCAGAGTAAGTATCAGGCGTCTCAAGCCGATTTAGAAGGGGCCAAACAAGCCACGCTTGGCGCGGATTTTGACAGAGGAAAATTCCGCTTGGAACTGGGGGCTAAATTAACGGAAGTCAACGCCAAAATTGCCAAAGCCGCACAAGAGCATGCCAAGGCCACTGCGGAATTGCTTAAGCTAGACAATGACTTAGAAAATCTGCGTCAACGCTACGCCCAACGACGCATTAGTTCCCCTGTGACAGGCCGCTTGGTACGGACTTCGGTCTATGGTGGAGGGCAAACCGTGAAAGAAGGCGATGAACTCGCCGTGGTGGTTCCACAGGCAGGAGACCGCATGGTGACCTTGTTTTTTAGTGATGTCGATGCCCCCTTATTGTCTGTTGGGCGTTTGGTTCGCTTACAATTTGCGGGTTTTCCCGCCGTTCAATTTTCAGGCTGGCCAAAAGCTGCGTTGGGAACCTTTGCAGGACGCATTCAGGTGATTGATGCCGTTGATGATGGACAAAATCGTTTTCGGGTCTTGGTCGTGCCTGATTTTAAAGCGATTCAAGCCAAAAAAGAAGAACCGTGGCCTGAAAATGAACACCTGCGTTACGGCACCCAAGCCTTGGGTTGGGTCATGTTGGATGAAGTTCCACTGGGCTATGAATTATGGCGTCGCTTTAACGGATTTCAGCTTAATCTTCAGAAAAAGCCCCCTCCTGTCAATAGTGCGATTGACAATGTGAAAGCCACGAATAGTTCGGGGACGTATCCGACTAAAATGCTTAATGATGAAAAGACGGTTAAATTTGGAGACCTCAAAAGTAATGCGGGTAAACAGAAATAAGACTTATTTCGTTTTGGTATGGGGCGGCGTTTGGGGGCTTGTCTTTTCTGTCTTAGGGGGGGCTATGGCGTGGTCTAAACATTCGCCTCACGCGCCTAAGGTGGATTTAAGTCCCGTAACCTTCATTTATTCTTCCCCAGCAGGACTTGAACCCCTGACTCAGTTGGTGGTGAATCCACAGGAAGGACTCCAATTACGGCAAGCACTGATGTGGGTGAAGCAAACGCACCCAGAGCTACGCTTGGCTCGTTTAAAAATGCAAACAGCGCAAGCCAAGCTTTTGGTGAGCCAAGGGGCTTTTGACCCTAAGTTAAGCGGCAATGCTGAGTTTAGACGCTATAATAATTCATCCGCTCCAGGTCAAGCGAAAGAAAGTTTTTTGTCAGACACGGCGTTGAGTGTGCTGACGCGTTACGGCCTTCAGCTGGAAGGGGGCTACCGAACGGCCCGTGGTGATTTGTCTTCTAGTGTTTCTCCTGTGGGGGATGGCGGCGAATTTTATACCAATCTTTTATTGCCGTTATGGCGATATCGTCAGATTAACCCCTTTAGTGTCGCTGAAAAACAAGCGGTTTTAGAACTTCAACAAGCGGCTTTAGGGCTTCAAGAAAAAGAATTACAGCTTCAACAAAAAATGGGCGATGCCTATTGGGAATGGGTGGCGAGTCAACGTTTGCAAATGACGAGTCAACAGTTATTACGCTTGGGGCAAACGCGAGTGCTTCAAGTTCAAAAACGGGTTTCTGCGGGAGATTTGCCTACTATCGCCAATATAGAGGTTCAAAAAGAAGTTCAGAAACGGCAAGGCCAATTGGCCAAGGATACCTTAAATGTACAGAAAGCCCGTATTAAGCTGAGCCTTTTATTATGGAATGAGGCTTACACGAAAGGTCGTTTGGACTTTAGTGACACGTGGACCCCGCCAGAACTACATTTGCCTCAGCCTCTGGCTCCCAAGCGAAGCGATTTGTCTGAATCTGCACGATTGTCGATGGTGCAACGGCACCCTCGCTTGTTGAGCTTTCCCATTAGCAAAGACATTGCGCAGTTGGATGTCGCTCTGGCTAAACAGGCCTTGCTTCCCAAGCTGGATGCTTTTTTAAGCCCCAGTTTTCAAACGGGAGACAATGGCATTGGTCCCGCCTTAAAAGCTGGAGTCAAGTATGAATTGCCTTTGCGTAATCGAATGGCCAAAGGCAAGCTTCGTATAGGGGAATTGAATTTAGAGGCTTTGGACCTTGAATACGTGTTGGTGTATCAAGCATTGATGGCCGACTTAGAACAGACGCTCGCCGATTTAGAGGCTCAATATGTGATGTATACCGCCGCGACGGGAGAGTGGAAAACCGCCCAAGCCTTAGAAGCTGGAGAGCGCACACAATTTGAATTAGGGGACAGCACCCTGTTTGTGTTAAACTTGCGTGAACGTGAAAGTACGGAGGCCTTTCGTAAGGTCATTGAATCGGAACAAGCTTATCATCAAGCCATGATACGTTACTTGGTCTTGAGTGTTCAAATTTAAGCGTGCCGTTTTGCGTATTGGGTAAACTGGAATGGATTCCCCCATATAGGGGAGGTACGGTTTCCTGTATTTTGGTACCGTATAGGTAATGTACACCTCAAGGTTAGCTTATTGAGGAAAAGGATTAACTTTAATGAATACTGCCACATTTTTAAATAGCGTTGATTCATCACCAGCCACGCCGAGGGTCTGGATTGTGGAAGATGAAGCCAAATGGCAGGAAGCCTTTCAGCTTTTAGCAGGTATGGCGTTTAATACCCCTGTCGTGTTTCAAGTCGCGGATTCTGTAGAGGCAACACAGCCTTGGCTGCTTTTAAATGCGAAGCAAAGCGAACCCCACTGGCCTGATGTCCTACTCATGGATTGGCAATTGGCCCATGGGGGCGATGGCTTACGTTTGGTAGAGGCGTGGATTCAAAAAGGCCTTCCCGCTGATCGCGTCATTATCGTGAGTGGCTCCACCGATGTGCCGCCTCACCCTTTTCGTGCGGTGAATAAATCACAGGCAGGCCGCTTACTAATTCCCACTATTTTGGAGATGCTGACTTCGCATCCCACCTGTGTTTAAATGCTTCAAACGCGGGGGTGCGGTGTTCTTATGGATTGCTTGTTGGGAGGGCGTCTTGGGCTTTTTGAAGGGGACTGTCTCCCTTCATTTGCCACGCAAACATTAAAATTTCTGCCACGGCTTGGTACAGGTCAGGGGGAATGTCTTGATTGACATCCACCACACGGTATAAGGTACGAGCCAGTACGGGATTTTCGACAATGGGGATATTATGTTCCCGCGCCATGGCTTTAATACGTTCCGCAAAATGTTCCGCTCCTTTGGCCACGACCAGCGGCGCTTCCATTTCTTTGGGTTTATATTTTAAGGCCACCGCCACGTGAATCGGATTGGTGGTAATGACATCCGCGGTGGGGACGGCTTCTAATTGGCGTTGCATCATCATTTGCATACGTTTTTGCTTCAACATATGCTTGACCATAGGGTCTCCTTCGGACTGCTTGTATTCGTCTTTTACTTCTTTAAGCGACATTTTTTGGTCATTCATAAATTTGGTGCGTTGGTATAAATAATCCCCAAAACCGATAATAATAAAAAAGACAATGGCGACGAAAATAAAATCTTGTAAAATTTTTCCCACCAAGTACAAAATAATCATCGGTTGATCACTCTGCATGCTGTTAATCATTTCGGGCAAATGCTTCATGAACGAGGTATAACCCAAGTAAAATAAAATACCAATTTTTAGTAAGTTTTTAAACAGTTCCACCACGGTGCGTTTAGAAAAAATCCCTTTTAGGCCGTTAATGGGGTTGAGTTTATCGAGTTTGGGGGTAATTGATTTCAGGGCAAAGAGAGGCCCGACTTGTAAAAAATCGGCAAAAAAAGCGATAAAATACGCCAAGGCTAAAAAGGGTAAGGTCGGCAGTAATAATCCTTTAATACTCTGTAAAATTAAAAAGGACTTGCCCATGTCTTCCAAATGTTGTTGGGGGATTAAATTAAAAAAGACCACAAACATATCCGCCACCGTTCGAAACACAAAGGGAGACAGCGCTAAGAGTAAAATAAACATAATGGCCAAAAACAAGGCGGAGGAAAGGTCTCGGCTTTTAATGATTTGACCCGATTCTCGTAAGCGTTGCAATTTTTGCTGAGAGGCTTCAAAGGATTTGTCTTCATCACCCATTGGCCTTGCCCTTTACGCGGTTAGAGAATGATCTTTGTTCCCTCATCCTAGCATAAGTCTAACGGAGATAAAACGGGATTAAAATAAACGCTAGCACAATTTGAGATTTTATGGTGTTTATGCCACTATACAACATAGGCTTACTCTTTAATGATTAGGGATGTTTATTTTATGATCTCTCCACAATTGACAGGACCTTTTCCTTATTCTAAATCTGCAGGAACCGCCCTTCGGGAGGCTTCCCCTTGTCAGCAGCAACCTTGTGAACTCCCCTTGCTTGAAACCCCTGCTTTACTCGCCCCTTTGATGGATACGTCTCCAAATGCCCGCGGCAATACAAGGTCTTTGCCTGCGAGCACGCCTGAAACTTCAGAGGCGACACTCAAAAAACTAGGGATTCAAACCCTTCCTTCCACTCGTTTACCCAATGGCAATCGAGTAGACCATTACGTACTGAAGAATGGGCATCAAGTGCTTTTTGAACGACGCCCCGACAACATTGTGAGTTTACGGACCTTTATTCGGGTGGGATCCGCCAATGAAAATGCCGTTTACCCGAGTGCTTTATATCCTCAGACAGGCTTTAAATCAGGGATTGCGCACTTAGATGAACATTGCCATTTCTTAACGACGCAAAATTTCCCTAAAAAAAATGAATGGGTAGAACATATTGAAGCCTATGGGGTTTCGCTGAATGCGAGCACCAGTGATGAAGAAGTCCAACATGAACTACACTTTAATCGCGAAGACTTGCCGAGCATGCTACAACTCCATGCCGAACAAGTTTTACATCCTCATTATGAGGCTAAAAATATTGACCAAGAACGTAAAAATGTATTGAATGAAGCCAGTGAACGCTTGGAAAGTTCGACCCTTCGTTTAATGGACAAAGGCTTTGAACTGATGTTTGACCGCCCTGTGTCTTATCAAACCTTGGGCAGCCGAGAGGATGTTAAATCCACCACGGCGGAGGACTTAGATCAATTTTTTAAGACTTTTTATACCCCCACCAATATGCTGACGGTTTTATCAGGCAATGTGAATCCTAGCGATGTATTGCCCTTGATGAACAAAGAATTTGGGCATGCGGTGGCTCAGCCCAGTCCCGTGAATCAAGCGAGTTTGAAATGGGCTTTAAAGCCTAAGGAAATTAGAGAACAAACGTATATAGACCCTAAGCTCAGTGGTCTTTCTTTGGTCTTACTTGGTTTTGAAGGTCCTAAAAAGAAGGATGTGAAAGGACGGGCCTTACAAGAAATTTTGGAAGTCTACTTAACGGGGGATGAACTCTCTCCGCTTAATCGTCACTTGGTGGATGAACAACACCTGGCCATGGATGTTTCAATGGCCAATAGCCCCCAAAAACAAACGGGTATGAGTATGTTTATGATGCACAGCTTCGAAGGTCATGAACAAAAAGCGGCGCAGGCTTTGATGAATGAACTCTTAGCTGTGGGCCAAACCCCCATGACCCCTGAAAAGTTACAGGCGATTAAAGAAACCTTGATCATTCAACATAAAATGTCTTTACAACATGGGGAAGATTCTAGCTTCGCCATCGGTACGGAAGCCATGACAGGTTCAATGGATTATTTAACGCAGTATGAAAGAGAAATTCAGAAGCTTCAACCTGAAGATGTTCAAGCCTATGCCCAATGCTACCTGAAAGGCGACAGCTATGTGTTGGCCTATGCCTTACCTGGAGAAAAAGCGCTTGAAAGTCAAAAAACATCCAATGTAATGGGTGTATTGCCTAGCTTTCAATCTCAAGTTGCTCATACTGAAACACCTGAACTTTCACCTCCCTTGACGGAGGGAACACCTACGGCTCCTAACAGTGATCAGCCCAGTGATCCTGTAGATAAATCAGATATTAAACTTCAACGTAAGTCCTCTCGTCACGCTTTAAATCTACACGCTTAAGACCACCCAAACGTATTGAACGTTTTTGATAAAAGGATTTTTCATATGATTGCCCTTCACCCCCCTAGCACTACTAATTTACCCACACCCGCCTCCACGGCGAAACCCTTACCGTTGCCGATTCAATCTCACGACGCGTCTCAAACGGTTTTGGAACCCCAATCGATTCCCAATATCCCCAAGGTACACATTATTCCCAATAGCGCGGAAGAACGAGCTTTATTACAACAACTGGCTGAAGAACCTTATGGGGCCAAGCCTGTTTTAATGATGAACACGCTTAATGTAGAAAATAGCCCTGACATTGGGGATATGACCCCCATCAAGCTTAAGAATGGGGCACAGGGGTATTTTCAGCAGGCGTTGAACCGTCCAACAGCTTGTGTGGAATTTGTACTGCCGTTGTTTCCAGACGATGCGCAAATGCATTTGTCCAATAGTGTGTTATTAAATGGAACCTTGGCGAAAAAAAAGCTTTTGTCTGATTTACAAGGCCAAGGCATTACGGTAGAAAGTTTGGTGACGCAAGACCATTTTACTTTACTGGTGAATGGACCTACGGGCCAAGAGAAAAAACTCTTGGCCTTGGGTTTGGATTTTTTAAAAACGCCTGAAACGGATGAGAAAGAATATGAGTCGTCTCGTACCATTGTGATGCAAAATTTATTGAATTTGTCTAATAAGCCTGATTTTCAAAAAGCAGAAAGCCTACAACGAGCCAGATTGGGCGAGGGGCACCCCTATAGTAAATCGACTTTGCAAACCATTATGGAAGTTCAAACCCTGAACCCTCAAGCGACGATTCAACAATTTAAAGCCAGTTACGCTCATCCTGAACTCACACAAATCGCGATGGTTTCGGCGTTGTCGCCTGAACAGCAAGCGTCTTTGTTTAATCAAGTGGCTCAAGACAAAGCGTGGAAAACCAATGATACGGTCGCACCTCCCACGGCGGGGATTAAAATCCCACCTGTCAAAGAAAAAAATATTAAGACCCCTATTCTGGTGTCTGACAACCGACTGGACCGCGTGCATATGTCCACCTTGTGGAAGGCACCTGAAGTCGGGACGGAAGATCACCCTTCCTTTGTGATTATGAAAAACCTGATGGGGGGAATGACAGGGTCTTTATTTAAAACCATGCGTACGGAACGAGGTTTGGTTTATAGCGTGTCTTCAGGCATTGAATCGAATAAGCACTATGGTGAATATGAAGTGTCTGAAGAAATTGATGGGGATAAATTGTCTGAGGCGATTGACGGTCAGCAAGATGCCATTAATACTTACGTCAAAGCCGCTCCTTCTGAACAAGAACTGGACAAAGTCAAACGACGCATTATTCATACCATGCGAGACACGGATGTCACCAGCCTAGGGATTATGTCGAATACGTCTAATCGATTACGAGACGGCTTGCCCCCTATTAGCCGACAAGCTTTACAAGAAAGTTATTTAAATGTCTCCGCGGGTGATGTGGAAAAGACGGCCCAAAAATACTTGGGTCCTCAGGCGTGGCATGTAGAGGCTTTAACGGGGCCAGAATCCATTTTGGCCAAACAGTTCCCAGGGGTTTCGATTCAGGAAAGAGAACATTATTTAACGGATAATGTGGACAATCCCAAGAAAGGGCATATTTATGTTCAACAGGGAGATGCCCCTATGTATCCTGCGGAATATGTTTTAGACCAGCCTAATCATTCAAAGACCCATCCCGACGCTTCTCTTATACCTCTGGCTCCTCCCAAGCCCCTCAATGTGAACGCTTAAAGCGCTTTATATGGCAGGCTTTCATTTTTAGCTGGTCGCTCGTCAGAGACCTTTTCGCGGAAAAAGGTCTCCAACACCTCTAAATCCGTTCAAGGAGGGGGAAAGAAAAGGAAATTGTTGCGGCTCTCCTTCTCTTCCCCCCTCCTTGAAAATCCTCCCCCCTTCTCTTCCTTTTCGCTTGCCCCACTCGCTCCCATCGGACGTCCGCAAAATCTCTCGGGGATTCGCAATCCGCTCACCCGCTCGGATTTTTGCGTGAACGTCGGTTGGTGTAAGGGTTAAACCTTTCAATTTTTGGCTGAAAAACACTATAGTGCCTGCTTAGGGTTCGAAACTTAACCACACCCGCATGTTTTTCATGGGGGGCCAATGCAAGGTATTGAGGGAGCTTCCGTCGACGTAAGGGGTGACATCAAAGGCCTTTTGCTTGTTCCTAAAGGGTTGCATCCGTAAGGAGGCTTGGTTGATCTGCAAAGTCAGGGGCTCTGACATCCCCCGTCCTGTGAGTGACTGAAGATGTAAAATCACTCGATTTTTGGGGATGCCGTGCACCTGTTGCACTTGAGGCCTCTGTTCATTGAGCTGTAGAGGTTGACTGCCTAGGCGGGTTTGTGGATAGTAGTGACTCAGAATTTCCGGGTATTGAAAGCCCAAGTCGTTCATGCCACTGGCTCCAAACTGACTCATGCCTACTCCGTGTCCAAAACCTGTGCCGTAAATCGTGAGTCCTTTAACTTTTTGAGTGTCTTCATCTCGCCAAGGTTCAAAGGCAATACTAGCAGAAAGCAAACGTTTTTGAGGAGCACGTAAGACACTACGAATGACAAGTTCTTTGCTAAGGGTGACGGCTCCTGTGGTGGTTCTGATTTTCAAACGCATTAATTTGCCTGAGATATCTCGTTCAAGCACGTCAACACCACGGACTTGTCCAACTTCTTTTAAAATAGAGCCTTCAGGATGAATCCATCGCGCGGTAGACGGCTGTTTTAAGGTTTCTGGTAAGAACCGTTTCATTGCGTCGCTCATTTCGGTAAAGTACCACTGTTCCTTCCAGCGAAAATGCGGCGATTTACGGTCAAAACTCGCGATGGTATCATCCTTTAAATAGGCCAAAAAAGTCGCCTCATGAGACAAATCTGGGTACGCACGCGCGGTTCGAGGATCATCCCACACGGACTTTAAATAGGGCAAGGCAGGGGCAGGAAACGCCTGTGTCACAGGGTCACTAAAGGCATGATGATACGGCGTGCTCACCCCCCCATGGGAAGAACTATATAAGGTGAGCGCCACGTCTGGCCCGTAAAGGAGGACTTGCCCTTCGGTGGCGTTTAATAAGGCATCTGTTTCAGGGGTTTCGGTTTGTTGGCCATAATAGGCTTGGCACATCTGACTGTCACACAAATCAAAATCAAACCATTTTTTTTCACGGGGACGCACGGCATAATTACGAGCCGCCACCGCTTGGGCTTTCACCGCTTCAGCTCCAAAACGTATGGGTAATTCATTGGGAACCACCGCACGTAAATAATCTTGCATGGGTAATTGATTCACCAACAGTAAACGAGCAGCACTTGGTGTTTGAGGGGAAGCTAACACGTGTAAAACCCCTCGATACCGTGGCGTTTCCCCTTTGCGTGTTATATTCAGTACCTTTAAAAAGCTGTTAGACGCGTCGGGTTGTATCCACGCGTTTTGAGTCATTTCATTTAACGTTAAGGGATAAAAAGTGCTTTGTCCTGCATAGCGGACCTCTAAACGGAGCTGGCCATTTTCAAGCGTCCATTGCAGAGCGTCACCCGCTTGAAAGTGCTTAACAGGAGGTAAGCCCTTTTCCAGTGAAATAAAAAATGGCGCGTCTGCACTTAAAATGAGACGGGAATGGTAGACACCCGTCATGGCATCATTACTGAGGCCAATGCGAATCAGGTCTGCTGAATGTTCTAGGGGAACAGCGATTGTTGAAACCGTTGGGTTGGAAGGCGCTTGGGGGGTTGTTTTAATCATGGAGGCATTAC
>JBIJBR010000226.1:0-2830 GCA_044345135.1 Vampirovibrionales bacterium | reverse complement strand
CAGCTGAAGGAGCTTTACGACTTAACAGAAGCTTCTACTGCATTTGATTGAATGTTGTTCTCTATCCTCTTCATCTGGCACAAAAGGCGGTTCGTTTGGGTTTTATGCCTATAGCTTGTGAATCAACATCAAATCATTCAAAAGGATTTCAACTATGGGAAGAGCACTACCCCCCCCCCCTTCATCGCGGGATGAAGTTTTGTCCAATGGGGCAAACATTAAGCTGTATTCGCCGAATACGAAGGTGATTAAAGATCTTGAAAAAATAAAAATGCAGGGTTCTGAACCTGTGGGACTCTTGTCAATGCAAGGTCAACCTAAAAGTTACCTTGTGACCTCTGAAGCTAATCTTTTGGGGATAAGACAGACTCGTATTTTTGATGCCAAAGCTAAAAAAATGGTGACCTTTACTCAAGACCCTATTTCGTCTTGGTTGAGTCTACCCCCTAAACGAGAAGAGACGACGGCAGAACTGGTCCCCACTAAAGACAAAAACGGAAACTTGACGGGTGATGATGGCTTCGAGGTTAAAGAAACAACCAGTTAAACGGTATTAGCGACCCACGTTGGACGCCGTTTTAATATTGTTAATCACCGTACTGAGCCGTTTAGACACCATATTGAAATACAGCAAATTCTTTTGCATGTCCATAAATTCGTCTTGTAAGTTCACTTGTCCCTGGGTTTGACTGCTCAGTAAGTCAGGCAATTGACTGGCCCCCATGCGACTCGACAAGGAGGTTTCCATCGCACTGTGGTCCGCGCCTAAAAAGGTTTCAAAATTATAGCGCTTGGGTTTATAGCCTGGTGTGTTGACATTGGCAATATTGTCTGCCGACGCTTTTTGCATGGTCACTAATTGGCTAATATTTTGGGTTAAAGGGGCAATGGCGCCATCTAAATTAATGCCTGAAAATAACATGTTCGAATGCTCCTTCTTCTTTAAATAGAAAGAATTAAATTATTTATTTATTGACGAATACGAATCGCCTGATTCAAGAGTTCATCCATGAGTTTAACGAGCCGCATATTGGTGATGACCCCTGCATTAATCCGCATGGACGTGTGAATTTCATCGTATAAGTCCACATTAGAGCGCTCTAAAGCGCCTTGTAGAATCCCTGGCTTTTCGGCAACTTGTGCGGGACCTGATTCTTCGGATTCAAGCAATTGGTTTCTACTGGTACGGACGAGTCCCGCAGGGTTTTCAAAACGCGCGACGGTGAGTTGCCCAATTTTCTTTTTATAGCCTTCTTCTTTTTTCTTGATGCTGAGTTCCCCTGTGGGGGACACAATTAATTTACCAAAGTCTTCTGGAATTTGGATGCCTTGCCCGACGATATCTCCTTCTTGAGTGACTAAAATACGGTCACGATTTAAGCGAAAACGGCCGTCTTTGGTGTAGGCTTGGGTGCCATCGGCACGGGTGACCATAAAATAGGCCTCTGGATTTTGTAAGGCCAAGTCGAATTCTTGCTGAGTGAGTTCAGGGGTTCCCGCAGAAAGGTCTCGTTGTAGCGAACCATTGAGCGCATGGCTACCATCTAGATACATTTCAAAGCGATCGGCTTTATAGCCAATGGTTGAATAGTTGGCCATGTTTTTCACGACGCTATTGAGGGCATTATAATGCACCAAACCATTATTCGACGCGGATTGTATCATTCCAATTAACATGAGCTAAACCTCTGACTGTTTCGTACTTTCTATAGTCCTATGACGTCTTTCGGTTGAAGAGCTTTCATACTAAAAAGCCCCCCTTTATCAGGAGGAGCTTTTAGAAGTCTAGCCGTCGCGTTGAGGAATACGAATAAGGAAGCTTAATCCTTCATGCTAATCACATTTTCCCATTCATCGGACCCATTAATAATGTCATAATTCAGGTCCCCTTCTTGCGCGGAAACAAGTGTTGCAACCGTACAGCTGGAAATAACGTTAATGGCGGTACGCAACATATCCAAAATACGGTCAATCGGCCAAAGCAGGGCAATGCCTCCAAAAAGAGGTTTGAAATCTTCCCCAATGGAATTAATGACAATGGCCATGGTAATTAAGCCCGCACTCGGTACCCCAGGGGTCGCAATAGACGCCAATATAGAAAAGACCACAATTAAGAATTGCTTCCACAAGGTTAGTTCTAAACCAAAGGCTTGGGCTAAGAATAAAACCGCAATCACTTCAAATAAAGTGGTGCCTGTTTTATTGATGCTGGCTCCTGTAGGGAGAACAAAACTGGCGACTTGGTGACTGACCCCAACGCGGTTTTCACAACAGGCAATGGAAACGGGCAAGGTCGCTGAACTGGAAGCGGTGCCGAAGGACACCATAATTGCTTCACTAATGGCCCGATAAAATTGTAGAAAGTTGACTTTCGCCACAAATTTTAGGAGCAAGGGAATCATGACAAAAGTTTGAATCAATAAACCTGTCACCACGACCAAGGTATAAGGGGCTAAAATTTTGAAAATTTGAGGACCCGCCAAGGCCACCGAAATAAAGGTTAAGCTAAAAACCCCTGGAACGGCCAAGACAAAGACCCAATCCGTTAACTTCATGGTGGTGGCAAAAATGGATTCAAAAAATCCGATCAAAGGGCGCCCCGCTTCTCCGACTTTAGACAACGCCCCTGCGAAGAAAATCGTAAATAAAACCAAAGGCACCATTTCTCCTTTGGCAAGGGCTTCCATCGGATTTTTAGGGATTAAATTTAATAATAAATTTTTAAGTGATGGCGCCTGCTGAGTCAGGTGTGTGACATCCACTTGGTGTTGGACGGACAAGGTTTTTAAAACGGAATGAGGATCTTGTAGCAAGAGTTTTAAATTTTCAC
>JBIJBR010000041.1:0-10291 GCA_044345135.1 Vampirovibrionales bacterium | reverse complement strand
TGACTTTTTGAGCATCAAAAGTCGCAATTTGAGGCGCAGGCCCTGCAATGGTTTGAGCAATTTGAGGCGTATGCTGATACAGTGTTCGATACACGGCATCAAATAATGGCCTAAAAGCGGCATTTTGAGCACGAAAAATTTCTTCTTGCACCACCGCTTGTTCTTGCTGAACGGCCTCCGTAGGAAAACTTGGTTTAAAAAGCATCGACAAATGCAAATTTAAGGCGTCTTTAAATTGGGTATGCGGGACCACATAAAAATAATGGGTAAAATCTCTCGAAGTCGCTGCATTGGTATAGCCGCCATACTGCTCTACTTGTTGGTCAAAGGAAGGTGTCCCCACAGGTGACTTAAACATTACATGCTCCAAGAAATGAGACATCCCGTTATACAAAGGCAACTCATAAGCACTTCCCACGCCAAACCATGTATCCAAAACAACTTGACGAGAACCCTTCACTTGATAGGTCACTACGGTCAAACCATTGTCAAGGGTATGCACCGCATACGGTAGAGACGTAACAGGCCATGAAGCAGGCCCTTTCGCTGCATGCAAGGGAGGCATCAACGTAGAAGAGAACAGGAGCATAAGCCCCACTAATAATCGCCATTGAAACATCATCAATTCCCTTTCAATAAAAAACACGCCTGTATATAGCATACTAGGCGTGTTCAATATGGGGAAGTAAATATTCTCCGTAAAAGACTAAAACTGAAGTCCTTCGGCACGAGCCGCTTCTGCCAAAGCCGCGACACGACCATGATACAGAAATCCACCACGATCAAAAACAACCGCTTCAACACCTGTTGCAAGCAAACGTTTGGCGACTAAAGTCCCCACTCGCTTGGCGGCTTCTACATTGGCACCCAATTTTAAGACGCCAGACAGTTCCTTATCCAAAGAACTCGCTGCAGCCAAGGTCACGCCTGATATATCATCAATGGCTTGAACATAAATATGCTTACCACTACGATGTACCGCAAGTCTTGGGAATTCAGCCGTTCCCGATACTTTTTTACGAACCCGTAAATGACGCTTGCGTGAAATTTCCTTACGGTTTATTTGTTTATACATGAGACAATAATCCTAAATTTCAAGATCAATACGATCCATTATTTCTTACCAGATTTACCTGCTTTACGACGAACCACTTCATTCGCGTAACGAACCCCTTTACCTTTATAAGGTTCAGGTGGACGCTTTGAACGAACCAAAGCAGCAATGTCACCCACGGCTTGCTTATCAATACCAGAAATAGACAGCTTGGTATTCGCTTCTACTTTGGCTTCAATTCCTTCAGGCAAAACAATTTCAACAGGGTGACTATAACCCAGTTGTAATGTTAATAGAGAAGACGTAGCAGCAGCACGGTAACCGACACCCACCAATTCCAAGTTTTTGGAAAAACCAACGGATACACCAATGACCATATTGTCAATCAATGTACGCGTCAATCCATGCAAAGAACGGTGTAAGCGAGTTTCACCATTAGGTGTAACCACAAGGGTATTACCCTCAAGCTGAAGGCCCATTTCAGATCTGACTGGAAGCGTCAACTGTCCTTTGGGACCTTTAACCGTTACTAAGTTTTCATCAATCGTAATCGTAACGCCCGAGGGTATTAAGATTGGATTTTTACCAATTCGAGACATAATCTATACCTTCTTGAAAATTTAGTAAACGTAACACAATACTTCGCCACCCACACCCAGCTTACGAGCTTCATGATCCGTCAAAACACCTCGACTTGTCGAGATAATTGCAACACCAGAACCCCCTAAGACACGGGGCAAACGACCACTGCGTGAATAAACCCGTAAACCTGATTTAGATACTTTTTTTAAGCAACGAATAACAGGTTCGCCCGATTTAGGGCTATACTTCAGAACAACCACAAAAGTCCGGTCCGAATCAATGCGATACTCTTTGACAAAGCCTTGACGTACCAAAATTTTAGCAATTTCAACTTTCAATTTAGACAAAGGAATGCTCACTTCCACATGACCCGCACGCTGTGCGTTACGAACACGGGTGAGCATATCAGAAATAGGATCAGAATACATAAGTGTAAGACCTATATTTACAAAGAAGACACCAAAAGTGTTTTATTTAAAAGCTATTTTAAAAAAGACTCTAAATCTAAAAACTTAAGGAGCTCTTCTGAACTACCAACTTGATTTTGTAACACCTGGCAATTTACCTTCATGCGCCATTTTTCTTAAGCACACACGACAAATACCAAATTGACGATAATAAGAACGAGGACGACCACAAATAGAACAACGGTTTTGCAAACGCGTCTTAGGATATTTACCCTTTGCCACTTTTATTTCACGTTGTGCTTCTTTGGTCACCATGGAAACTTTAGCCATGAATCACGACTCCTAAGTACTTGCTTTTGCGACAAATGGGAAACCCAATTTTTTCAACAAAGAAAGAGCTTCAACATCCGAAGACGAAGAGGTCACCACCGTAATATTCATACCACGAACTTTCGTGATCATGTCATAATCAATTTCAGGAAATATAAGCTGGTCTTTCAACCCAAGGTTGTAGTTACCACGCCCATCAAATCCTGCATCATTAAGACCTCTAAAATCACGAATACGAGGCAATACCACATTCACCAATTTGGAAATAAAATCGTACATTCTATCCCCGCGCAATGTTACCATTGCTCCAATGGGCATACCTTCACGAACCTTAAAGCCTGCAATAGACTTCTTGGCACGAGTAATTAAAGGTTTTTGACCTGTCATCAAAGTCAAATGTTGAATCGCTTCATCCAATGACTTTGCATTTTGAGCTGAATCGCCCAAACCCACATTGACGACTACTTTTACAAGAGAAGGAACTTCGTGAACATTAGACAAGTTCAATTCTTCCTGCAACGAAGCAAAAATATCGTCTTGATATATTTCTTTTAACGTTTTCATAAAGCACCTAATCTATTCCGTAACAATCTTCAAATTCGAAATATGAATCAAGCGTTCTTTGCCATTAACAATGTTAATGCCTTCCACAACCACTTTATTCACTTCTCTATCAACCAAACGTACCACACCTTGTTTGCCTTTATCCTTACCAGTCAAAACAAACACATTGTCGCCACGCTTCAGATGAAAAGAAAATTGCGTTTTCACTAACTTTTTTTTATAAGCCTTCATAATCTTTCCTTAGCTATAACACTTCAGGAGCAAGAGAAACAATCTTCATGAAATTATTATCTCTCAACTCACGTGCAACTGGCCCAAAGACTCGGGTACCACGAGGATTCCCTTCTTTGTTAATAATCACAGCAGCATTTTCACCAAACGACACTGTACTACCATCCGCACGCTGCAAAGGTGATTTGGTACGAACGATAACCGCCATAACCACATCAGATTTCTTTACAGGCATATTTGGTGAAGCGGACTTCACTGTTGCAATAATACGATCACCCACGCTTGCCCGTTTACGCTTTAACACACGTATACAAAGTAGTTCCTGAGCGCCTGTATTATCGGCAACCACCACTCTAGATTCCGGCTGAATCATAACAACCCCTTACTACAGCACTTCTGCTTTACGTACCACTTGCTTAAGCGACCAACGCTTCAACTTACTCATGGGACGAGACTCCACAATAACCACTTCATCACCCACTTGACATTCATTCAATTCATCATGGGCATGAAACTTCTTACTGGTCTGAACAACCTTACCATACTTCACATGAGACTTACGACTCGTCACCAAAACAACTGCTGTCTTGTCTGACTTTGCGGAAGACACCACACCTTGCAATTCACGAGCAATCATTAAACCTCAACCTCCGAAATGGATCTTTGCGTGAGAAGCATCTTAACGAAAGCCACTTGATGACGAGTCTTCTTGAACTGAGACAAATCATTGAGCTGCATTGTTTTTTGCTTCATCTTTAAGTCAAACAATTTTTTTTGGAGATCGAGCTCTTTCGCACGAAGTTCATCTATGCTGAGTTCTCGAATTTGGGATAATTCATTCTTAAGCATAATTTACGTCACCGCTTTCGAAAATTGATCTCTTTTAACCACACGTACTTTAATAGGGACTTTTTGAGCCGCTAGCTTTAGGGCCTTGGTCGAAAGATCTTCTTGAACACCCGCCAACTCAAACATCAAGCGGCCAGGACGAACCACCGCTACCCAAAATTCAGGACTCCCCTTCCCTGAACCCATACGAACCTCTAAAGGCTTTTTCGTCACAGGCTTATTAGGGAAAATACGAATATATATTTTTCCACCACGCTTAACCGCACGTGCAATCGTACGTCTCGCTGCTTCAATTTGTCGACTCGTAATCCAACCAGGCTCTAAGGCCTGAATCGCAAAATCACCGTATTCTAATTGCGTTCCACGAGTTTCAATACCCGTCATACGACCACGATGTTGTTTACGATATTTGGACCGTTTTGGCATTAACATTTTCAAAACTCCTAAACATCTTAAACTTAATTATAGTGTCTGATTTTACAAACACAAGTAAGACTAAAAAGTGTTACTTAGCGTTACGTTGAGGACGACGCGTCGATTTACGACGTTGGCCATCTCGATCAGAGGCATTCTGTTGAGGCTTAGATCCTGCGGTGCGAATATTATGATACGTCAAGACTTTCGTATCACAATCACCCACATAAATCCAAACCTTTACCCCAATCACTCCAAAAAGAGTATGGGCTTCCGCGTGAGCATATTGAATACCCGCTTTAAAGGTATGCAACGGAATACGGCCTTCTTTAGCCCATTCGGAACGAGCAATATCCGCCCCCGCCAAACGACCCGATACCATAACCTTAATACCTTTAGCACCCGCACGCATTGCTTTTTGAATCGCCTGCTTGGTCGCCCGACGAAACGCCACGCGACGCTCTAGCTGCTGAGCAATCGATTGGGCCACCAATTCAGCATCTGCATCAACTTTGTCCACTTCTAAGACTTCTAAGCGAAGGTCTTTGGTAGATACCAAAGTCAAAAGTTCCGTACGCAAAAGATCTAAATTCTGACCACCACGACCAATCACCACACCAGAGCGACCCGTGACAATCGAAATTAGAATTTTTTCACTCTTACGTTGAATCATGACCGAACTCAAAGCCGCTGCTTTTAATTTCTTGGTGATAAAACGACGAATGACTTCATCTTCTTTAATATACTTGGCAAATTCAAGAGAAGACTTGACATACCAAGAAGACTGCCAATCTTCAATGATACCTAATCGTAAGCCTCTAGGATGTACTTTTTGTCCCACAGGTTAAGCTCCTTTTTTCGGGGGTGATACTTCAAGGGTCAAATGTGATGAACGACGTAAACGTTGATACATACGACCTTGTGCACGTGGCTTGAAACGCTTCATGGTTGAACCTTCATCCACAAAAACACGACTCACCACCAATTGCTCAGGACTCAAATCCAGCTGTTGACGAGCACTCGCCACCGCTTCTACTAACTTCTTCAGTACCACTTCAGAAGCACGATAAGGCATCGTCTTTAAAAGCACATACGCTTCATTCACAGACTTACCACGTATTTCATCAATAACGCGTCGCATTTTACGAGGTGTCATTCCAATATTTCGTTGACGTGAAACAGACATCATAACACTACTTTCTCTTGACTTTTTTATCGTCGGCATGACCACGGTAAGTACGAGTAGGGACAAATTCGCCCAACTTATGACCCACCATTTGCTCCGTCACAAAGACAGGCACATGAGCCCGACCATTATGAACAGCAATCGTATGACCTAACATATCAGGGGTAATCATCGAAGAACGGCTCCAAGTACGAATAACCGATTTAGAACCTGAACGATTGGCTAAATCAATTTTCTTTTGAAGCTTGGGGTGAACATACACTCCCTTTTTTAAAGAACGTGCCATAAAATAGAACCCTTATATTATTTACGACGACGACGCACAATAAGTTTCGTAGACGACTTCTTATTGTTTCGTGTCTTTTTACCCAGCGTTGGCTTACCCCAAGGGGTGACAGGCGAAGGTCGACCAATAGGTGATTTTCCTTCTCCTCCACCGTGTGGGTGATCGCAAGGATTCATAACCGAACCACGCACGGTAGGGCGAACACCCATCCAACGTTTACGGCCCGCTTTACCTAAATTAATGTTTTTAAACTCGGCATTGTCCAAAACACCCAAGGTCGCAACACAGTTAATTAGAATTTTCCGCATTTCAGTGGAAGGCAAACGCAAGGTCGCGTATTTACCTTCTTTGGCCACCAATTGAGCGGAAGTCCCTGCACTACGTACAATTTGACCCCCACGACCAGGAACCAATTCAATATTATGAACCACGGAACCTAAAGGAATATTCTGAAGAGGCAAAGTATTACCCACCTTGATTTCAGAGTCTTTACCATTGGTGATGGTATCCCCGACTTTCAAACCTTCTGGATGAAGAATATATCGACGTTCTCCATCTACATAACAGATTAAAGAAATTCGACAGTTACGATTAGGATCATACTCAATGGTTTCTACACGAGCAGGAATATCTAATTTATTACGCTTGAAATCAATAATACGATAGGTCTTTTTATGACCTGATCCTTTATGACGACAGGTAATGCGTCCGTTATTATTACGACCTGCTCTTTGATTTAAAGCAGATAATAACGGCCGATAAGGCGCCACAGCAGTAAGATCAGAATTGTCAATCTTAGACATTCCCCGAACACCCGCTGAAGTAGGCTTAAGTTGTTTTGTGGCCATGGTGTTAAACTCCAGGAATTAATTCAATAGGTTCGCCTTCAATTTTAAAGACGGCCTTGGTGTAAGGTTTACGATAGGTCGGCTTACGCCCTGCTCGTTTCTTTTTAGAAGGAATACGAATCGTACGCACTTCTAAAACCTTACGCGCAGGAAATAATTGTTCAAAAGCAGAAGCCAACTCGATTTTATTCACCGAAGCATCAACCTCAAACACATACTGACCCACTTGAGATAAGCCAAAGGCTTTTTCAGTCAAAATAGGACTTTTGATAATTTGGTGCAGGCTTTTTTTAGACATTAAACAGCAAGCCTTTCTTGAATTTTGATAAGGGCATCTGCCGAGATCAGGATTTTGCTAGACGCCAAAATATCATGAACACTCAATGCAGATTCCACACGAACCGACACATAGGGAATATTACGAGTCGCCAAAAGCAAATTCTGACAACACTCATAATTAGACACCACCAAAAGCACCTTGTCTGAAGAAGTAATAGACAATGCCTTCAAACCCTTCACCACAGCAGAGGTTTTTGGTAGATCCAAAGCCACACTACGAAGAATAGAGATTTTAGGTAGCGCATTCGTCAACGCAGAACGATGAGCCAGGCGAACCAACTTCTTATTCAAAGCAATACTAATAGAGCGAGGCTTTGGACCAAAAGTCACACCGCCTCCACGCCATAATGGACTACGAATAGATCCTGCCCGAGCACGACCCGTTCCTTTTTGCTTCCATGGCTTACGGCCACCCCCGCTCACTTCAGAACGAGTCTTTGTGTTTGCCGTACCACGCATCGCATTGATACGCTCACGACGCAAAGCCAAAAACAAGGCATTCCGATTTAAAACCACACCAAAAACTGCTTCTGATGCGTCCACCGTTCCTTTTTCTTGACCTTCTAATGTAACAGATTTCAATTGAATCGACATTAAAATTTGACCTTAACTTAAATCTTAGTAACTAACGGACTTTAGCGACCAACAAGCCGCCTTCAGCACCAGGAACAGATCCCTTCACCAGCACGACGTTTTTTTCTGCAATATAACGAACCACAGGTAAATTCTGAACCGTGACCGTTGCATTACCCGTGCGTCCAGACATCTGGAGACCTTTATAGACACGGCCAGGTGTTGTACCCGCACCAATAGAACCAGGCAAACGATGGTTTTTTGATCCGTGAGACATAGGCCCACGATGATGACCCCAACGACGAATCCCCCCCATGGTTCCCTTACCAATAGAAGTCCCCGTCAAATTCAACAGAACGCCTTCTGCTTCCAAAAAAGAAAGATCTACTTTGTCACCCACCGAATAAGTCGCCACAAGCGCCTTACTCACTCGAAATTCTTTCAAAGTACGAAACAAAGGAAGTTCATTCTTCAGCAAGTGCCCTTGACGAGCCTTGGTTAAATGCTTGGTCTTTGCCTCAATCACACCGACTTGAATCGCATTATAGCCATCCGTTTCTTCTGTTTTGACTTGCGTTACCGTCATGTCAAACACTTCAACCACAGTTACTGCGATAGCGGACCCTGTTTCATCAAACACCTGGGTCATACCGAGTTTCTGTCCTAAAAATCCAGGAGCAGTCACTACTACTTATCCTTTCACTTTCACATGGTGTAAAAAAGGTCCGCACAATAGGGTGCCTACGGTGAAGACCTTATTAATCTATTACAAACGAACTTCGATATCAACCCCTGCAGGTAAATCCACCTTGCTGAGCTGGCTCACCAAATCTGGACCAGGATCCATAATATCAATCAAACGCTTGTGAATACGAATTTCAAAATGTTCCCGTGAATCCTTGTTCACATGAGGTGAACGCAAGACACAGAAAATACGACGCTGCGTAGGAAGAGGAATAGGCCCAACCAGCTTCGCATCCGAAGACTTTACGACATCCACAATTTTAGAGGCCGATGTATCAATCAACCGATGATCATAGGACTGTAAACGTATACGAACACGATTTTGTTTTTGACTTGTTTGCTTTTGAGCCATAATTCCTTTTAAACCTTCTTAAATTAACGCCGTTTTCAAAACAGCTTCGTACTTATTCAATAATGGTATCAACCACACCCGCACCAATGGTACGACCACCTTCACGGATAGCGAAACGCATCCCCGCTTCAATGGCAACAGGTGTCAAGAGTTCAACGGTCATAATGACGTTGTCCCCAGGCATGACCATTTCCGTATCCGCAGGAAGGGTAATAGAACCCGTTACGTCTGTGGTACGTACGTAAAACTGTGGACGGTAGTTAGAGAAAAATGGCGTATGACGACCCCCTTCTTCTTTTTTCAAAACGTACACGTTTGCCGTAAATTTGGTGTGCGGCGTAATCGTTCCGGGCTTTGCCAAAACCATACCACGTTCAATGGTTGTTTTGTCAATACCACGTAACAAGGCGCCAACGTTATCACCCGCTTGACCTTGATCCAAGAGCTTACGGAACATTTCAACCCCAGTAACCACCGATTTACGGGTGTCACCCAAGCCGATAATTTCAACTTCTTCGCCCACTTTGACGATACCACGCTCAATACGACCGGTTACAACCGTACCACGACCCGTAATGGAGAACACATCTTCAATCGGCATCAAGAAAGGCATATCCAAAGGACGCTCTGGCGTAGGGATTTCTGCGTCAACCGCATCCATCAATTCCCATACCGTATCCACCCATTTGTCTTCGCCACGCTTTAATTTAGGATTGGCGGCCAAAGCTTCCAAGGCTTTAAATCCAGAACCCTGAACAATTCTTGCATTGTCGCCATCGAAGTTATACTCGCTCAATAATTCGCGAACTTCCATGTCTACCAATTCAATCAATTCAGCGTCTTCAACCATATCGCACTTGTTCAACCAAACCACGATATTAGGCACCCCAACCTGACGAGCCAACAAGACGTGCTCACGCGTTTGAGGCATAACCCCATCCGTCGCAGCCACAACCAAGATGGCGCCGTCCATTTGAGCCGCACCGGTAATCATGTTTTTCACATAATCCGCATGACCAGGACAATCCACGTGAGCATAGTGACGTGCATCCGTCTCATATTCTACGTGCGCGGTGGAAATGGTAATTCCACGTGCTTTTTCTTCAGGCGCCGCATCGATTTCATCAAATTTCTTGAAATCGGCATAACCGACTGCTGCCAAGGTTGCCGTAATAGCAGCCGTAGAGGTCGTCTTACCGTGGTCAACGTGACCAATAGTACCAACGTTCACGTGAGGCTTGTCACGCTTAAATTTTTCACGAGCCATCATCATAAAATCAAATCTCCTTTAGTATTGGGCCCAGAAAGGATAAAACTAAAATGTACTTTTTTCCTAGCCATTCCTAAAAATAGCAGGAGAGTCCATACACCTTAATGTGATTCTATTACATGAACGATAAAAAACAAGTCCCCCGTGGCGAATCTCTCCTTTCGCTCCATAGCCGATTCATAAGCAGAAAGAAATAAGGTTCCCCTATTGAAAAACGAAGCGCCTTGTATCGTTTTGTAACATTTTATTTTTCAAGCGCACC
>JBIJBR010000040.1:0-10334 GCA_044345135.1 Vampirovibrionales bacterium | reverse complement strand
AAGCGGCCTTCCCTTGCCGAATTACCCTTAGACCTTCCCTTTACCCGCCTAAAAACCTATAAGGCGGAAGGGAAACGGCTCTACGGCTTTGCTCCCTTTACGATGTGGGCGTCCAAACAATGGCCACGCAGCCATTGGCAAGCCCTCATCGAACAATTACTCCACTATGATCCTGAAGGCATTGGCGTGTGCTTAGGAGGCCCCGCCGATGTGTCCACTTGGCAAGCATGGACCAAAGCGCTCGCGCCTGATTTACAAAGCCGTTTGATTCACTTGGAAGGCAAAACCCAGTGGCCCCAATTATGGACTGTGCTAGGCCACATAGATGTTCTCATCGGATCAGACTCCGTCACCCTACACATGATGGACTGGCTCCTGAAAGAATCCCTACACCCTAAGGGGCAAGCCCTCGCTCTCATGGGGCCGACGCACCCCTTACGCACGGGGGCTTTGTCGACTCATGCCTTTAATCTTCACCACGACTTACCCTGTAGCCCTTGTCATCAAAAGCAGTGCCCGCTTGGGACTCACGCCTGTATGACGGCGCTGACGCCCACCCAAGTCTTTGAAACATTGGCCTTTTCACTGCCCGCGCCGTCTTTTCTAAAACACTAAAGATCCTTCTGTTACGATTGTAAATTTTATAAGCAAAACCCTCGCCAACTCTCACTTTTTATGTTTAAATAAAATTTAATTTGAACTATAAATATGCAGCTAAGGTTTGCCATGCGTTTACGATTAAATCCCGCGCCGTTGGCGTTTTTCAATGCCTCCTTTTCTCCACAAGCCGCCGTCCAGCCCCCTCATTCTCTCAAAACATCTGCCCTTCAAGCGGATCACTTTCAGCGTTCGGGAGCAAAACCTGTGGTGAGTCCTATAAAAGCAGCCACAACAAGTCTCGAAGCGGAACTGGCTAAAGAAATTAAAAACCTAGGTTTGGTCCCTGACTCCATTAGTATCGAAGCAGAAACTAATACTTGTCAAGTAATCTTACCTATTGGAAATAAAGTGCATGTACTCAAAGAAAAAATAGGACGTAATCCTCAAGAGAGTCTACGTTATCTACTACGTCAGATTCAAAATCTGGGGAATGCCAAAAACAATACGAGAGGGTCAGGAGGCCCTTGGTAAAGACCACAGTATTAAAAAGATGCGAAGAGAGTACTACTCCTCGCATCTTGATCAATAGACTCAATAGGTACTAGTCTTTATAGCGCAAAGACCTAACCAATTTTACAAAGTGGCTTGGCCAGGCTTCCAGTTCACAGGGCAGTTGGCTCCTGTTTGGAAGGCTTGCACGGTGCGTAGAACTTCTTCCACATTACGGCCCACGGAAAGATCATTCACCGTATAGCTACGCACAGTTTGTTCAGGGTCAATAATAAAGACGCCACGGTAGCTAATGCCTTTGGCTTCATTTAAAACGCTGTAATCACGCGAAATCGCATGGGTAATATCACTAAACAAAGGGAAGTTCAACGCGCCTAAAGATGATTCAGACCACGCTTTATGACTGTAAACGCTGTCTACCGATCCACCCAACACTTGAACGCCTACTTTTTCAAATTCCGCACTCATTTGGCTAAAGCTTTGAATTTCAGTGGGGCACACAAAAGTGAAGTCCAAGGGGTAGAAGAACAAAACCACCCATTTTCCTGCTTTGGTATACTCGCTTAAGGTCACTTCTGTAATTTGACCGTTGGCGTAGGCGCCTGTTTTAAAATCAGGGGCTTTTTGTCCGATTTGTAAAGACATGAGGGACGTCCTTTCTTTTTGATTCATACAACATACAACAAAAAATAACTTTACCATTATAAGGCTTAAACAGCGATTAAACAAGTTTAGTAATATTTAAAAGAATCTTAAATTTTTCAAATGCCCCGCTGATGCCCACTAAGGGCAGGGATTCGTCAAATCGTCGTGAATGTGCTGAATGGCCTCTAAAAGGTCAGGACTCAGCGAAATCGCGACACTACGGATGTTTTCTTCCAGTTGGGCAAGCGTCGTCGCCCCAATAATCGTAGAAGTCACAAAAGGTTGTTGATGCACAAAGGCCAAGGCCAACTGCGTGGGCGTCAGTCCATGAGCCTTCGCTAAATGGGCATAACGCGCCACGGCGTCACGCGCCTTAGGGGTATTATAGCGCGCAAAATAATCCCCAAACAACGCCAAACGACTATGCGCCGGATAAGGCGCGTTTAAATATTTGCCTGTCAACGCCCCCATCGCCAAGGGAGAATAAGCCAATAAACCAATCGATTCACGATGCATCACTTCCGTCAAGCCCACTTCCATGCTGCGGTTCATTAAATGATAACAATTTTGAATCGACACCATGCGAGGCAAGCCGTGTGCTTCCGCCAACTGTAGATATTTCATCGTGCCCCACGGCGTTTCATTCGACAAGCCCACATGACGAATCTTACCTTCTTGAATCAAGTCGGCCAAGGTTTCCAAGGTCGCGAGAAAATCAAAACCTTCGGCTTCTTCAGTCGGGTGTTGATACTCCCGTTGTCCAAAAATATTGACTGGTCGCTCAGGCCAATGCAACTGGTATAGATCCAAATAATCGCTCTGTAAACGCCGTAAGCTGCCGTCTAAGGCCTGACGCAAACTCCGTGGACTAAAATCCAAATGGCCATCTCGAATCCAGGTAAAACGAGCGCTCGGCCCTGAAATTTTACTCGCTAAGAAAATCTCTTCTCGACAACGCCTTTCCGCCAAATAACGCCCGATATACGTCTCCGTCAAACCCGACGTTTCCGCACGAATCGGAACGGCATACACTTCAGCCGTATCCCAAAACGTGACGCCCATTTCACGCGCCAAATCCATTTGGGCAAAGGCCTCGGCCTGCGTATTTTGTTCACCCCACGTCATCGTACCCAAGCAAATCACGGGGACTTCAACATCGCTTTGGCCCAAACGTCGTTTCGGCATAGGCATTTCAAGGGGCTTAGGCATGGGTGGAACCTCCTCATCATTAATGGTAAAATATTTCTCACTACCTAAGATTCTACGCAGAAAGTCCTGCTTTGGTAAAGTCCTTTATCTCAACGCGTTGGAAACTTCCCTCCCCGTATCCCAAAGAGTTGTCATGATTCGTACTTGCATCGCGACCTTTTTTGAATGATAATCACCACACTAGCTTCTGATTCCCCTTGGAGCCTTTCCCCCCTGCTGTGCCATACCGCTGTCATGGTGTGCTAGTCACCTAAGCGATGACGCATCGGGACGGGAGCATCCACAGAAAAAAGGAAACCCCTTAATGTCCATCACCCTTGAACGCAAAAGTGAATTACGTCAAGCCTTTGGTAAAGACGACAAAGACACGGGTGCCACCCAAGTCCAGATTGCCGTGTTAAGCGAACGCATCCGTAATTTAACCGCACACTTAAAAGAAAATCATAAAGATTACGCCACACGTCGTGGTTTGTTGATGTTGGTCGGAAAGCGCCGTCGTTTATTGAAGTATTTTGCATCAAAGCATACGCCTGAACAATACAAAACATTGATCGACAGCCTCAACATCCGTAAGTAAGTCTTTCACATACGTTTAAAAAAGCCCCTGTTGTGATGAGAGGGGCATCTTTTTATGCTAAGCTAGGATGTAAATACGAGTACTGGAAAAAAGGAAGCTGTAATGTCGTCATCTACTCCCGCATGGTCCCCATCGTCTTGGCAAGACAAACCCACCCAACAACTCCCCACCTATGGTGATATCCCCGCCTTAAGCGCGGTGCGAGAACGCTTAAAACAATTGCCACCTTTGGTCTTTGCAGGCGAAGCCCGCGCCTTAAAAAAACAGCTGGCCAAAGTCGCCAATGGGGAAGCCTTCCTACTGCAAGGGGGGGATTGTGCCGAAACCTTCAAGGATTTTTCCGCCGTTCAAATCCGTGATACCTTTCGGATTCTCCTGCAAATGGCGGTGGTGTTGACGTATTCAGGGCGTCTGCCCGTGGTGAAGGTGGGTCGTATGGCAGGGCAATTCGCCAAGCCCCGTTCTAGCGATGTAGAAACCCGTAATGGCGTGAGCTTGCCTAGTTTTCGAGGGGACCTCATCAACGGTTTTGACTTTGACGAAAACAGTCGTCAGGCCGATCCGCAACGTATGATCCAAGGCTACCATCAATCCGCCGCCACACTGAATTTATTACGGGCTTTTTCTCAAGGGGGCTACGCCGATTTGCATGAAGTGCATCGGTGGACGCTCGATTTCATTAAAGACGACCCCCTTTCAGAACGCTACAATGAACTGGCCAACCGTATTTCAGACTGCTTGGCCTTTATGGAAGCCTGCGGGCTAACGGCGGATCACGCCCCGATGATGAAAGAAACCGATTTCTACGTGTCGCATGAAGCCTTATTACTACCTTACGAAGAAGGTTTAACCCGTGTGGACAGTACCACCGGCGACTGGTATGACTGTAGTGGGCATATGCTGTGGATTGGCTACCGCACCGCTCAGTTAGACGGGGGGCATCTGGAGTTTTTAAGAGGCGTGCAAAACCCCTTAGGTTTAAAAGTAGGCGTCGGCACCGAAGTGGATCAACTGCTAAAAATTTGTGATGTCTTAAACCCTCAAAACGAAGCGGGTCGTTTAACGCTGATTAGTCGAATGGGGGCAGGAAATGTCGACGCGCATTTACCGCGACTTATTGAAGCCATTGAAAAAGAAGGACGGCGTGTCGTCTGGATTTGTGACCCCATGCACGGCAATACCCATACGTCAGACAGTGGATTTAAAACCCGCGGTTTTGACGCGATTCTCAGCGAAGTGAAAGACTTTTTTGCGGTGCATCACGCGTTGGGGACTCATGCGGGGGGGGTTCACTTTGAACTCACCGGGCAGGATGTCACCGAATGTATCGGGGGGCTCGTCAATGTCTTGGACGAAGACTTGGGCAACCGTTATGAAACCGCCTGTGACCCACGACTCAATGCGCACCAATCTCTAGAACTGGCGTTCTTGATTTCAAACTTATTGCGGTAAGCGCAAGTTCTTTTCAAATTCAATCTCCTCACCGCGTCTGTTTTAACCTTCCGATGGAGGTCATTAGTCGTGGAATGTCTCATCCTGAAAAAGGGTTTTCTGGCCAATACGCGCTTCTAGGCAAAAAAACTCACTAGAATAAAAGAAACCCAAAAATCTACCACACTGCTGAATAAGGATGTTCGACGTTAAGAGAGAGAAAGAGACGATTGATCTATGACTACACACCACGTCGTTGACACCCCTTGGCATGCCGTCATTCTAGCGGGAGGCAAAGGCACGCGCTTAAAACCCTTTACCGACCACCTCCCCAAGCCCCTGATTCCTTTAGGGAAGATTCCGATTTTAGAATTAATTATTCGACAACTCAAAGGCTATGGCTTTCAACAGGTCACACTCTGCGTGGGACATATGGCTGAACTGATTCACGCGCACTTTGGTAATGGAGACGACTTTGGCCTACCGATTCACTACACCTTTGAAGATTCTCCCTTAGGCACCGCAGGGCCCTTGGCGTTTTTATCAGCACTGCCTGAACATTTTCTCGTCATGAATGCCGATTTAGTCACGGATTTAAACTTTAAATTACTGATGGAGGAACATATTCAACATCAATCCATGGCAACACTGGCGACCTTTCAACGTACCACACAAATTGAATTTGGCGTGCTTGATTTTGTCAATAATACGCAAGATATTTCAGGGTTTCGAGAAAAACCGACACTGGTTCATTCCGTCTGTATGGGGATTCACGCCCTGCATCGCGACGTCTTGCGCTACATTCCCGTGGGGGAATTTTGTGGCATTGACACACTGGTCAGCCGTCTCATGAATGATGGGCACCGTGTACGCGCGTATAAGTTTGATGGCTATTGGCTGGATATTGGTCGACATACGGACTATGAAACCGCTCAACGCGATTTTGAACAAATGCGTCATCGCTTACTCCCTCAAGAAGGAACCCACAAGGGGCAGCTTAAAAAAGCAAGCCCACCGAAGGTGCTCTACAAAACAAAAGACTCCAAAATTTCAAACGCTTCGCGGCGTGCTCTAAATAAAACGGCAAGCGCTGTCGAAGGCTAAGTCTCATTCAAATCGACAAGGAAACCGCGTTGCATGTCTAATCCTGAAAACACCCCAAAACTCGTCCCCAAAGCCCTACAAAAAGAAATGTCACAACAGTGGGGCTATATTGTCGCCAGCTTAAGTTTTGTTCTGATGCTGGCTCCTCCTCTGTTCAAAGGGCTCCCTAGCCCAGATTATATGGGCTTTATCCTGCTCTGTACCGTGGGCATGTATATACTGGCCTACCAAATAGGAAAAATCTGGTATGCCCCCATCCATTTAAAAAAAGTAAAACAAAAACATGAAAAGACAGAGCCCGAAGAAAAAGAAAACGAAGCAGACTCCAAATAGGTCGTGTCGACACTAGCATCAGAAAAACCGTTTAAGGACTTTTTATAGGCACCTGCTCCTATTTAAGCTACAATAGACTCATTACACTCGTAGAAAATACGGAGAGTCCCTTGTCATGTCCACTGCACTCCTTACAGACAAACCGACCCTTTGGCAATACCGTGGGGGAGCGCCTGACTGTGTGTTACCACCTGACTTACTGAGCCTCGTCGGCGAACAAGCGGTCTTGGCACGCCTGCTTTATAACCGTGGTCTACAAGACAAAATAGATGCAGAACGATTTTTAAAAGCCCCCGATGAAGCGGATTTAATGCCTATTGAAGACCTCCCCGATGCGGAAATTGCGCTCAATCGTATTGAAAGCGCCATTGAAAAGCATGAAGCGATTTTAATTTTTGGAGACTTTGATGTCGATGGTATTACAGGGACGTCTATCTTCTATGAAACCTTGCATCAGGTCTTAAAGGCCAACGTCAGTTTTTATATTCCTGATCGTGCCCATGAAGGACATGGCCTCAATGCCAACGCCTTATTACGGCTCGCCTCTTCTCGTCAACTCAAACTCGTGATTACCACCGACACGGGTATTTCCAACTTTAATGAAGTGTCCCTACTCAAAGGCTTGGGGGTGGACACCATTGTGACGGATCACCATGAACTGCCTGAAAACCTTCCCTTAGCCGTAGCGAATGTGAATCCTCAACGCTTAGACGATTTAGAAACGAATCGCTTGGGGCATTTGTCTGGGGCAGGGGTGGCGTATAAATTATGTGATGCGCTCCTGAAGCGACGCCTTCCTGAAAGGATCGCTCAAGAAGCGAGCCACCGTTTACGAGATTTATGCGCCATTGGCCTTGTGGCGGATATGGTCCCCCTTTTAGGAGAAAATCGATTACTGGTCCAACTCGGCTTGACTCAACTTAATCAACGCAACCGACTGGGCATAAACGCCTTACTCAAGCATGCCGGAGTAGGGGAAGACTCCCCGTTAAATGCGGAAAGCATTGGCTTTACCATTGGCCCACGACTCAACGCCTTAGGTCGCTTAGAAAACGCCACCGAAGGGGTTGAATTTTTAACCACGCAAGATCCGCATCGTGCGGAAGAACTCTCTGCCAAACTTGAAGCCTTGAACCGACAACGACAAGAACTTTGCGATAAAACCTTTATGGAAGCCGAGCAACACTTAAACGCCAGTGGAGGCATTGAAGGACGAAAAGCCATTATTTTGGCTTCTCCCGACTGGAACCCAGGGGTGATTGGTATTGTCGCCAGTCGCTTAATTGAAAAATACAAAGTCCCCACCTTTATGATGGTCGTGGAAGAAGCCGAACAAAAAGTACGATGTTCGGCTCGCAGTATTTCGGGATTTCACCTCACTGAAGCCCTTGAAAAATTAAAACCTTATTTCTTACATATGGGGGGCCATGCAGGAGCCGCAGGCTTTGCGCTTCCCTTAGAAAAATTGAAAAATTTTAAAGAAGACTTGTGGAAATTAGCGGAAGACAGCTTGGATGATGAAATGATCCGCCCTGTGGTCGACGTCGACGCCAAAATAGGGTTTGATGCCTTACACGTTGGTTTTGTAGAAGCGTTGGAAAGCTTGGCTCCCTACGGGATGAAAAACCCGAGTCCCCTCTTCGTTTTAGAAGATTTAAAGGTGGCGTCCCAACGCGCCTTAGGGGCGAATGCCAATCATCTTAAAATCATGTTTGAACCGGCTGAACGTCAAGGCTTTGTGAAAGGTCAACTCCAACATATTGAAGCCCTCCTTTGGAAATGTGGTAGCCATTTTAAATTGGACGCCTCCAAACGCTATCACATCGCCTGCAGCATTGAAAAAAACACCTATGGTATGGGCACCCCCGTTCGTTTAACCATTAAAGACATTAAAGTGGCCGGTCGCCTAGGCCAGGCGACAGAATCCCCCTTCGCCTTGGTTCATGAAACCCAAATCCGTGCTACGCGTTCAGCTCCCCCCACGGGAGTCACGGTGATGCCCCTGACGCCAAGCGCCGCCTCCTCTACGGTTTCATCGATGCACCTGGTAGATCACCGCACGCATCCTCACCCTGCAGAATGGGTTTCTCAACATTTAATGCAAGAAGGAACGAATGCTCCCCCCCGCACACTGATTTATAATGAAGGAAGGGCCCCTCGTATTCCCTTTCTAGAAGCGCATCATCTGGTGAATCGTCACACCATTCAACCCTGTGATACCTTAATTTTATGGGATATTCCTCCTTCTCAAAGCCTTTGGGAGGCGCTCTGCCAAAAGAGCCAAGCCAAAACCCTTGTGGTGATTGGGGCCAAGTATCAAGAGATTGATCTTGATTTACCGCTAAACACGTTTTTAAAGGCGGTGCATCAGGGCTTACATCTCTTACTGACTAAGACGCCTACTGGATTAGGACTAAGCCATTTAAGCACGCGCTTTGCCACCACAGAAGCAGTGATGTTGGCTAGTCTTAGCCTCTTTCAGTCGACCGAACATCGATTTCTCATTCACCAAGAGGCAAACGAACGGCAGGTTCAACTCCCGCAGTCCTCAACGGATACTCCCTTAGAAGTGGATATCCTATTATCCGAACATAAAAATCAACCTATGCTCTACTTACTCGAAGATCTTCGACAAAACGTGACGAGCTTTCGAAAAGACTGTCTTAGCCGAGACTTAGATGCTCTCAAAACGACCCTATAAAATCGATGCTCACGTGTAGGGCTTGAAAAAAGGAGGTTAAGTATACTTGAAAAGAGGGCTATTTCATTTCAAGCAAGAGCATCGTCATGTCATCCCCCAAGGGATGCCCCTGCGTAAAATCGCTGAGTACGCCGAGCATACTGTCTAAAAGATCCGCCCCGGTGGCCCCTTCGTCAATCACAGACTTCAACAAATCCCCCAGACGATCCTCACCCAACATCTCATCCTCAGGATTTTGCAGTTCACTGATGCCATCCGTAAAGAGAAGAATTTTATCCCCGGCTTCAAGGGTGCGTTCTTGCATGGCATAAGGGATATTGGGGATCCACACCAAAGGGGTTCCGTTTTCGGCTAAACGATGAATCTCCCCCGTTTTGGCTTCATAATGATAGGGATAGGGATGCCCTGCCCCCGCAAACTGAAGCGTCTTGTGGACTTCATCTAAATGAAGGTATAAAGCCGTTGAATAGTCGCCGGTCTTAACGACGTCCGCCAACTGATTATTCAAGTGAAACAAGACTTGATCGGGAGATTGATGATGGTGCGTAATCCGATAAAAAGAGGATTTAATCATCGCCGTAATAAATGCCGCAGGCAAGCCATGCCCCGACACATCACTCATGAGAATCCCTAACGTCTGATCTTTAAAGGTAATAAGGTCATATAAATCCCCCCCAATGGCTTCACAAGGCAGATACAAACCATGGACTTGGACAAGGTCACTGGTGTAATGTAGCTTACTATAGGCAAAGGGATTATAATTGGACCCCTGCTGGGCACCAATATCGGCAGGCAATAAGCTTAATTGAAGTTGCTTGGTTTTTTCGAGTTCTTTTTCCAGCTCCACGCTGCGGGTGGTGAGTTCCTTACTCAGGCTCTGCCATTCATCATGACTGTTCTGTAAAGCCTCTTGACGCTTTTCCTGAAAGACTAGACTCACGAGTTGGGCGTGAGTCATAGCCCACGATTGATTCGCCAGTAGACAAGCGCGCACCCCTAAATCATGCCAAGTCTTTAATGTTTGCGTATTGGGCGCTTCTTCGACCCAAAGCAATAAGTGAATCGATGAAGTCGCTGGATGAGCCTTCCACTGCTTCAAGGTTTGCGTGACATCCTCACAGACAGAAGGCGCTTGTAAGAGAAGGTCCCCCGCCGCATAAGTACTTTGATTCACCTTTAAAGCCGACGCACGACCTTGAAGAGTTGTTTCTTCAGCATTCAATA
>JBIJBR010000039.1:0-10391 GCA_044345135.1 Vampirovibrionales bacterium | reverse complement strand
CACCATCCGCCTCAAACCCCCACACACGGCGAGTGCTTGAGCGTAAATCCTGTAAAGCATTACTATGACTGGTTCTTAAAGGAAAATGGTGGAGGTTAGCGGATTCGAACCGCTGGCCTTCTCAATGCCATTGAGACGCGCTAC
Source organism: Vampirovibrionales bacterium (assembly GCA_044345135.1). Lineage (GTDB taxonomy): Bacteria > Cyanobacteriota > Vampirovibrionia > Vampirovibrionales > JAJTHC01 > JAJTHC01. The sequence goes on along the minus strand of JBIJBR010000039.1, from coordinate 10,247 downwards.
CAACTGCGCCAAACCCCCACATGGTTTATTCATCTTTTTTACTATATCGCATCCACGGTAAAAAACAAGGGGCAGGGAAGGGAAATGCGACGCTTTTTTATTTTAAGTCCACTTCATGCTACAATGAAAGGGTTGTGCCTTAAATGAAGGATCCTGATACCATGTCCCTTAGTCCTCAAAATCCTCCTGAACAGTCTATTGTCATGTCGGGCATGCGCTCAACAGGGCGCTTGCACATCGGCCATTATAAAGGTGTTTTAGAAAATTGGGTCGCCTTGCAGAAAACGTATCAAAGCTTTTTCATGGTGGCGGATTGGCATGCCTTGACGACTCAATATGACGATACGGCAAGGCTCCCTGAATCTCGGCTAGAGATGGTGCTGGACTGGTTGGCGGCAGGTTTAGACCCTCATCACGCGACGATTTATTTTCAATCGGCCGTGCCCGCCATTGCCGAATTACATCTACTCCTGTCCATGATTACCCCTCATAAATGGTGTGAAACAGATCCCACCTTAAAAGACATGGTCGTGAAAGGAGATTTAAGCTATGGTTTATTGGGGTATCCTGTCTTACAAAGCGCCGATATTCTGGCAGTCGGGGGGGACTTGGTGCCTGTGGGGAAAGACCAGCTTGCGCATTTAGAAATTTCTCGAGACATTGCGCGTCGTTTTAATCACGTGACGGGGCATTCTATTTTTAAAGAGCCCAAGCCTTTACTGACGGAAACGCCTTCCGTCCTAGGTTTAGATGGACGAAAAATGTCTAAGTCATATGGCAATAGTATTGAACTTGCGGCCACGGAAGCAGACACCGTCAAAGCGATTAAAACCGCCATCACGGATGCCAAACGCCTCAAAAAAACAGACCCAGGCGAACCACAAGACTGTATGGCCGTCTTCCCTTGGTATCAAATTTTTACGGAGGCGTCCACCTGTGAGACGGTGGCTCAGGAATGTCGCGCAGGCACACGAGGCTGTATGGATTGTAAGCTACAATTGGCGGAAGCCGTCAACGCTGAGCTTCGCCCGATTCGAGAGCGCCGTAGCACTTACGCCCAGGATTTAGGCCAAGTCCACCGCCTCATTGAAGTTGGTCAGGCGGCCGCTCAAGAGCAAGCGCATGGGATTTTAGAAAACGTCCGCCGTGCCTTTCACTTGCGCTAAAGAGAAGACTCCTGCACTTAAAGGACAGGGGTTTGCAAAAAACGTCAAAAACCGCTACACTGTAAAAGTATCCACTTTATACACTTGCTGTGCAAGCGAAGTATAGGGATGCTTACATTGACCCCAAATAAAGGAGCACGCCGTATCATGTCTAAATCTCAAGACCATTCCTTACAGAATTTTTTAGTCGGCTTATTGGTCGGCCTCCTAACGGGAGGCCTCTTAAGTCTTCTCTACAGTCCTAATAGTGGATCTGAAAACAGACGCTTGGCTAAAAAATGGGCCAATGACACTACCGATGATTTCAAAGAAGGCTTCGAAACCTTGAAGGAGGATGTGATTGAGAATCCCTATAGCAAAGCGCGTCAATTTTTAGATGAAAAACGTTATACACTTGAAAAAAAATGGCAGAAATGGCAAAATTCCCAGGATGCCAAAAAAATACATGAAGCCAAACACCGAGAAGAAAACACATGGGATGATGATGATTTAGAAGAAACGCCTGTGGCTGTTGAAAACCATGCCCACGCTTCGCATGAAAGCAATGTATAAGCGGTTTTACGGTGTCTTTAAATCCCAGAACACAAAAGGAACTTGACTATGTTACCCCATTCTTTGGCGGATATTCAGCTCGCTAAATTGTTAGAAGTCATGACCTTGCTCCTGATTCCTGTCGGGGTTTTATTCGCCTTGCTCTTATATAAACTCGTCTTTTTACTACAAAATGCTTTGGATTTTGTCACCATTGCACGTTTTGATTTAATCCCTATGATTCAAGACTTACGCGCGATTACCAGCCATACAGCAAAGCTCACCGAGCAAGTCGATTCCAGTATGGATTTTATTCAACACTCCGTTGGACAAGTAAAACCCGCGTTAAGTCAATTGAAGTCATGGGGAAGCACAGGACTCCATGCGGTGACCGATTGGATGAAAGAACAAGCGGTATTATGGTCAGAAGCAGACCCCGCTAAATCTAAACACCGAAAAGAATCGACGACGTTATAAAGGATAGAGACCCACATGATGAATACAGATTCACGTTTCATGTTTAATACAGGGGAACGCTATCTTATTCGTCTATGGGTGGCCGTTTTATTTGGATTAAATCTATACCTCTTGGCCTATTTGGCGGGTTTATTGCCCTTGACCGTGTCTCTGCTCATTGTGGGAACCGTTTCTGCCTATAGCTTATTACTTCCCATTCTGTGGTTAGAAAAAGGGGTAGGTGTGGTCTTAAAACAAGTCGCGACGTGGCAGGGAAACGCGGAGGCACCTTGGGCTGCTTCAAAGCGGTGGCACCGTTTGGTGATTGTAAGCACCGTATATTTATTAGGGGCCTATGGGATTTCTTTTTTGTGGACACACGTCGTACCGACCCTTCAGCGTGAACTATTATTGTTTCTAAAACAATTACCCCAAATTTTAACGTATTTAATGGAAAATATCCAAAGTACCTTGACTCATTGGGGGACGCTACATCCCTCTTTTATACCGTTTATTCAGTCTTTACCGTTCATCGAATCTTACGACAAAATACAACCGCTGACTTGGACAATTCCCCCCAAACTCATGGAAACACTCGCAGGGGGCTTTCAAGTCGGGGTGGGAGACAGTAACGTCTTTTTAAATATGAGCCTTACTCGTGTGTTGTGGGGAGTTTTGGTGGTGGTCTATATTTTTTATGCCTTACTGGAAGGACAACCCCAGACCAAAAATATGTCACATCACCTACCTGTTTTTTGGCGCCAACCCGTGCTCCATTTTTTACAAGACTTTCACCGTATTATGATGGCGTTTGTGCAAGGGCAAGTTTTTTTAGGATTATTAACAGGCCTGTACATGTTTATCATCTACAGTCTTTTTGGCGTGCCTTATGCCTTATTACTCTCCAGCGTCTTTGCACTTTCAGAACTACTCCCCGTGGTTGGAACCTACATCGGCTTTACCCCAGGGATATTGGTCATGGCTTTAACCGGCCACTTTACCACCTTATTAGGCGTCTTTGCCTGTAGCTATGCTTGGCAAAGCCTCAAAGACAATATTCTTCAACCCCAGTTGTTTGGAAATACCCTAGGCATGCACCCGATCTTTATTTTATTGTCCCTGTTGATTTGTGGAAAACTAGGAGGAGTCCTTGGCATATTACTTGCAATCCCCGTGGCGGCGCTCACACTCGTCACCTTGGCCAGACTCAAAACCTTTCAGTTTGAAAAAAAAGATTTCGAAGATGAAACAGCAAGCCCTCTGCCCGCCCCTGTCCTTTAAGCAAGAAAGCCCACCCTCCTCATGATGGACACCCCTTCCTCAAGCTCCTCAAGCCCCCTTAATCCTAAATTTAATCCCACGACCCAACCTCTACAGTCTTTAGGGTGGCTTAAAATAAACCTCGCTATTTTAGGCAGCTTACTCTTATTCATCGGAGGCTTTCACCTCACGCATTTGCTGTTTAATGAAGGAATGATGTTATTAGGGGCCTACCATTTTACGTTCATTCTCTTATATTGGGTCTTATTTATTGACGCCATGCTTAATGTCTGTATTCGTTATGGGTGCGCTTTATTAAAAAAGCCTGTGTATAAAGCGTCTCGAACCGTCAGTGTGATTATTACCTATATTTTTATTGTCTTTTTCATCCTTATTTTCATTTTATCGGTGCTCCCTGCCTTAAGTGTCCAAATAGAGGGCTTTCGTCAATTTTTACCTCGACTCTTGCTTCAATTGCAGGATGTCTCCCAACTCATTGAAACGCATGTGGGCCTAAAACTTCCGCCTGCTTTATTTGAACAGACCCAAGCATTACAAAACCACTTACTGGGGGGCTTATTTACCTTAGGGTCTAAAAGTATTACACCATTTTTCTATATTGTATTAGGACAGCTCGTCTCTTTATATTTATTGGTGGATGGGGCTAAAATTACAAAAGTCGTCACCGTTTTACTCCCCCATAGTCGAAACAACCGTCTCTCTCGAGGCTTACTCCTCAGTCAGGTCTTGATGTTTCGAACCATGAAGGCCTATCTATGGACGGCTATTTTATCAGGGGTCGTCATGTTTGGGATCTTCACCTTACTTATGCTTCCCTATACCGGCGTCTTAGCCATTGTATATGGCTTACTTTGTTTTATTCCTGTTTTAGGACCTTGGTTAGGGCTATTATTTCCTGCCATTATTTTACTGACCCAATTGTCCGTGTTTAAACTGGTGGTTTTAGGGGTATTGACGGGTGGTTTCCACGTTTTAAGATCCAAGTACATCAGTCCCCGACTCTTTGACCGACGCTATCGCTTGCATCCTTTGGTCTTATTACTTATTTTACAAATGAGTATCGATGTAGCAGGATTGTGGGGCGTTTTATTTATCATTCCGATGGCCGTTTTATTAGCCACCACCAAACGTCTTTTTCTTCCCCACACCGTACAGGGATCAAGATTGACCTCTTAAATCAAAAAGATTTCTTTTAAGTGGGTACAGATATTTCGTGTTTCCTCTAAAATACAGGAACACTCCTCTATAAAAACCGTATCGTGGTGAAACATGTCTGACGCTCCCTTTGCATTTGATTCTATTGAAGAGGCCCTACAGGCTTTAGAAGCAGGGGGCTGCATCATTTTAGTCGACGATGAAGACCGCGAAAACGAAGGCGACTTAGTGGCCTTGGCCGATCGAATCACCCCAGAAACCATTAATTTTATGGCCTTAGAAGGTCGAGGCCTCATTTGCTTGGCCTTAACCCCTGAACGTTGTCAACAATTGGCGTTGCCTCAAATGGTTAGTACGAATGAAGAAGTCATGCAAACGGCGTTTACCGTCAGTATTGACGGACACCCTAAATATGGCGTCACGACCGGTATTTCCACAAGCGACCGTGCCAAAACCATTCAGCTGGCCGTGGCCCAAGGGGCCCAAGCAAGTGATTTAAGACGCCCTGGACACATCTTCCCGTTGCGGGCGAAAAAGGGAGGGGTCTTAGAGCGCGTTGGACATACGGAAGCCAGCGTTGATTTGGCCCGTTTAGCAGGTGCAGAGCCTGCAGGCGTAATTTGTGAAATCATGAATGAAGACGGCAGCATGGCAAGGCGTCTGGATTTAGAAGTCTTTGCCAAAACACATCAGCTCCCTTTTGTCAGTATCGCCCAATTGGTGTCTTATCGCTTGGCGACTGAAACCACCATTCAACGCGTTTCCAGCGCCAAGCTTCCCACCCGTTTTGGACACTTTGACATCATCGCTTACGAAAACACCTTAGATGGATCTGAACACGTCGCTTTAATCAAGCGCCCTAACCATTTTAAGGAGAATGAAACCCCCTTAATACGCGTACATTCCGAATGTTTAACAGGGGACTTACTCGGTAGTTTACGTTGTGATTGTGGCTTTCAGTTACATGGGGCTTTAGAGCAAATTGCCGAATACGGGCATGGCGCCTTAATTTATTTACGCCAACATGAAGGCCGAGGCATTGGACTCAATAACAAAATAAAAGCCTACGCCTTACAAGACGAAGGGCTCGACACCGTAGAGGCCAATCACAAGTTAGGCTTTAAAGCGGACTTACGTCAATATGGTATTGGGGCACAAATTATTCGAGATTTAGGATTCCATACCTTTGACTTGCTCACCAATAATCCCCGTAAGATTAGAGGCCTCGACGGCTATGGACTTCAGATTCGTCAGCGTGTGCCCTTGGTTCGTGGTATCCAGCAGGACAACCTCTTTTATTTGCAAACCAAACAAAGCAAGCTGGGCCACTTATTGGACATCCCCTCCCCAAACATACCGCCTTTGCCTCATTCCCCGCAAGACAGTATACCTCTCCCCAAATCCGAAGAGGTGACCTCCTCATGACTCGACTCTCTCCCTCGCTCAGTATGCCTGAAGATCCCGCTTTTCTATCGTGGCGCGCCCAAATTTCATCCCTTAAAATTGCCATCATCACGGCTCAATTTAACGCCCCCATTACCCATGCTTTAGAAGCAGGGGCGATGGAATATTTACAAGCGTATGTCCACGTCACCCCCTTATCTGCCCCAGGTGCCGTAGAGCTCCCGCTGATTGCTCAAGAGGCCTTAAAATCAGGTTATGATGCGGTGATTTGCCTAGGCTGTGTGATTCGAGGCGATACGGACCACTACGACTACGTTTGTCAGATGGTGGCCCAAGGCGTGATGTCCGTTTCACTCACGAGTGAAAAACCTGTGATTTTTGGCCTTTTAACCTGTGATACGGAAGCTCAAGCCCTCGCGCGTACCTTGGATGATTTAAATGATGTGGAGGCCTCTCTACTCGCCAAACTCAAGGGCTTGGCCCCTGTAGGCAATAAAGGCCGAGAATCGGCTCAAGCGGTGCTTGAAACGCTGTATACCTTACATGGTTTATCCGAAAGTGTGTATCAATAATGAGTGTACTCTCTTAAAAAAAATTGAGCGAGATCTACTAGGTAGTGTCGTCGATTTAAGTGCAGTCATAACCATTCCAACAGCGTTATCCATTGTTATACTAGGCATAGATAATGTTGCATTTATTAAACGCGTTAATCTATTTCCGCCAAATGAAGAAATCATTCTTTCTTCTTGTATAGCATTATGATTTGCAACCGCTTCAAAAAATCACCCTTGTGCTGTTGTACAAGTGCTTTTAAAAGGGATTCTGAAGTCACATATTTTTGGATAGAAGAAGAATCCAGATTTGGTGCTTTTTGCAACGCTTTTAAGCTTCTAAATGTCTCAGCAACCAATTTTTGACCTGTTTTATGGTGACTCATTCTAGTATCCTTTCTTATTTTTAGGTTTCAAGTATCGCTTCTCTAAGAAAATGCTAATAGCTTAAAAACAACATGAAAACAATTTGATGCTATAGAAACATCCTTTACACATAACTGTAACATTATGTATGGCAAACATCTTATAAAAGTTATGTACCCTAAATTATATGTTACTATCTTAAGATGCAAATAGCTCCTTTTACAATTGATATTTCAGTAGCGATCGACACCCTCAAAGCAGGGGGATTGATTGGCTTACCGACGGAAACCGTCTATGGACTGGCTGCTGATGCTTCTGACGCGGAAGCCGTGGCCTCTATTTTTAAACTCAAAGAACGCCCTTCTCAGCACCCCTTGATTTTGCATGTCGCCGATACCCCAGACGCGTGGAAATCCTACACCACGCAAGAACACCCTCTTTTAGATGTTTTGGCCAACGCGTGCTGGCCTGGACCGATGACCCTCATTGTCTCTAAGCATGAAAACGTGTCCCCCTTTGTCACAGGGGGGAAATCCACCGTGGGACTTCGTATCCCTCAACATCCCTTCGCACAAGCCCTTTTGCGTGAAGGAGCCTTCGCCTTAGCCGCCCCTTCCGCCAATCGTTTTGGACAGATCAGCCCCACGTCCGCCTTACATGTATGGGCAGAATTTAAAGACTCCCCCCTCCTGAATTCCATCCCTTTTTATATTTTAGACGGGGGGGCCTGTGCCATTGGCTTAGAATCGACAATTGTCGATGCCAGCGCGCTTGAGCATAACGAGCTTCAAATATTACGTTTGGGACATTATCCTTTGGACTTTTTTCAAGCACTGGCTGCTCCCTTTGGGGTAAGCGTCCGTGTCAAATCCCCAAACCTCACCCTTCAGGCCCCGACCCGCGCTTCAGGGACTTATGCCCGACATTATGCCCCCCGAACCCCCAGTCAACTGATTCATGTAGGCGATTTTGAAGACGTCCTCTGGACGTGGAGCAAAACAAACCCTTCACGCCCCTTAGGGGTCTTGGCTTTTCATCAGCAACCTGAAGCCTTACCCTTCCCCATTCACTGGCAGGAGGCTTCTCAGACCCCTGACGCCTACGGCCAAGAACTCTACGCGCGCCTACGCGAGCTAGATGCCTTAGGCTGTGCTCAACTCCTCATTGAGTCCCCTCCACAAAGCGAGGCGTGGCTTACGGTTTTAGATCGGCTCACCCGCGCGACGCATCCCGTTTCATAAATAAGCATGCACAGTTGCACAATGTTTTATTGCAAACGCAAGGTGCAACACTTCACGGAGCCACCCGCTTTTTTAAATTCAGACATTTCCACATGATGCACGCTATAGCCTCTGGCTTGAAGCTTTGCGGTTAAAACAGGCGCAGGACTACCCTTCACAATATGGGATCCCACCGAAACCACATTACACGCAAAATCATAGGCTTCTTCCGTGGGGACAATAATGCGTTTGGATTCAGGCACCACGCTACAAATTAAATCCCAATCTTCACGACGATACGCCTTAGGGTAAACGATTAAATCCCCTAAATCCGTTGGACACAAGGTCACATCCACATGATAGAATTTAGGGTTTTCTAATTTTAAAGACAACACAGGCACCCCTGATTCAACCGTCAACCAATTATGCGTTTCAATTTCCGTACGGCTATGATAACCCGCCAAGTAAAAAGACCCGTAGCGTAAGGCATCCCCCGCGCCTTCAAAAAAACGCTGATGAGGTGGCGCCAAAACTTCAAAGCCGTTGTCTTCAAACCAATCCCGCATGACGGCTTCTTCCCCTTGTCGTTCAGGGTAACGATAATGCGCCAAAAGAGCCTTCTGTCCAACCACGACGGCCGCATTGGCGGTAAAGACCATGTCAGGCAAACCCTCTTGAGCGGGAGAGGTCCATACCGTGGCGCCTACTTCTTCTTCCAGCACACGTTTTAACGCCTGCCATTGTTGACGTGCCAAAGCGGCATCCACCTGCACATCGGCGTCCATCCAATCATTAATTTCATAACTGACGTTAAAAAAATCCGCCCCACTCATTAAAATTGTGGCCATGACGACGTCCTTTCTAAATTTTATAAATCTAGCTGACTAAAAATGATACGCTTAAGCCTTTACCGCACTAGTATTGAGGCTTAAACTGCTTTAAGAAGCGTTGGTCATTCGTATAAAAAATGCGGATGTCGTCAATGGCGTCCCGCAACATGGCCAAGCGTTCAACCCCCATGCCGAAGGCAAAGCCTTGATAGAGCGTCGAATCAATCCCACAATTTTCAAGCACATTGGGGTGCACCATACCCGCGCCTAAAATTTCTAACCAACCACTCTGTCCGCAGACTTTACAACCGTTGCCTTGGCAAAACAAGCATTGGACATCCACTTCTGCACTGGGTTCTGTAAAGGGGAAATAGCTGGGACGAAACCGCGTCGGCCGACTTGTTCCCCCAAATAACTGAGTAATAAAAGTGTTTAAGGTGCCTTTTAAATCCGAAAACGTCACATGGGTATCCACATAAAGGCCTTCAATCTGATGAAATAAGACATATTTTCGGCTCGATACCTCTTCATTACGATAGACCCGACCAGGGGCCAAGACACGAATGGGAGGCTTGTGCTGACTCATATGGCGAATTTGCGCATTACTGGTTTGTGAACGCAGTAAGACATGGGGAGCAACTTCGGTATAGTAAGTGTCTTGCATGTCGCGGGCGGGGTGATCCACTGGAAAATTCAAGGCTTCAAAATTAAAGAATTCCGTTTCTACTTCAGGGCAGGTATGATCATCCAAGACTTGAAAGCCCATGCCTTCAAAAATACGGCAGACGTCTTCGCTCATCTGAGTGAGAGGGTGCAGCTTCCCCACCGCAAGAGAACGCCCAGGCAGGGTGACATCCAGCGTTTCTTCCGCTAATTGTGCGTCGATCAGCGCGGATTCCAGCTGGCTTTTCACACGATCATGTACCGATTCCACCGCTTGAAATAAATCATTTAACGCACTGCCAATGCGAGGACGATCTTCCGCGGGGACGTCTTTCAACCCACGTTTTAAAAGCGTCAAGCGCCCACTTCGCCCTAACCATTCCACTTTCAATTGTTCTAAATCCCCCAAAGACGCAGCAGCTTCCAAAGCAGCAATGACGTCTTCTTGAACTTGGTTGAGATGGTCTTGGCTTAAAGAGGTCACGGCATTCATGAACATTTCCCTTGTGGACTTATTATCAAAGCTGATCACAGCCTTGCATCACTATAGCACTAGGATACCATAAAGACCGATTAACGAGAAGCCAAGACATGACGGACCGTGCCGTGTTAATCTCGAATCCA
>JBIJBR010000038.1:0-10404 GCA_044345135.1 Vampirovibrionales bacterium | reverse complement strand
ATGCGACGCAAAGGGAATCCAATTCAACAGTTCAAAGGCATACCAAGTGGGTTGTGGCGTACCCGCTTGAAGAGAAAGCGAGGGGGCTTCAATCACCAAAGCCAAATTTTCCAAGCGAATCCCCCCCCAGTCAGGGACATAGTACCCTGGTTCAATACTGTTGATGCTGTGAAGCGGTAGAGGCTCCGTATACGCTTTTGAAATCCCGTTGGGGCCTTCATGCACATTTAAAAAGCAACCCACCCCATGGCCTGTCCCATGGCCGTAGTCGTAACCTGCCTGCCAGAGCGGGTGACGGCAAATCCCATCAATCTGTGCACCACTACTTCCTTTGGGGAATACTGAAGACGCGCCCGCAATATGAGACTTTAAAACGTGCGTATAGGCTTTTTGATGTTCAGCACTAGGCACCACGCCTGCAAACGTGGTACAGCGGGTAATATCCGTGGTTCCAAAGGGATACTGCGCCCCTGAATCCAGTAAAATCCAATCCCCCGCTTGAGCAAAAACCGTTTCCGAAGGGGTACCGTAGTGAATAATCGCCGTATTGGATGCAATCCCTGCAATGGTATTAAAGCTTAAATCCACACTGCCTTCCGCACGGTAAAAGGCCTCTATACACTGAGTGATATCACGTTCAGACACGGGAAGACCCGCTTGGGCTTGAGCATCGAGCCACGCCAACGTACGAACCACCGCCACGGAAGAGCGAAGATTGGCTTCTCGCATGCCCTTTCTTTCTTCGGGGGTCTTAATGGCTTTTTCAGCTTGAATTAAATTCAGTCCTGCTTTAAAACTTATGCTCGAGTCCGTTAAGTGATTTAAAATGGCTTGAGAATGCGCGGAAGGGGTCCAATAAAGGGTGTGACCCTTTGCCAAAGGTGGGAGCATGTCCCAAAAGCCTTCATACGGGTGAAGCGCTATCCCCTGAATCTCTAATTGTTTTAATGCGTTTTTCGTCAGGTCATCGGTCGCCGTGGGAGTCGCAAATAAACACGCCTGTGTCATATCCACCCACATAAACGCTTTAAAAACAGGGTTATAGGGAATATCTTGGCCTCTGGTATTGGTGAGCCATGCGATATCATCCAGCTTACTAATCAGTAAGCCTGTCGTATTGGCCTCTCGCAAAGAATGCCGTAAGAACGACAGCTTTTCAAGGCTAGAGCGTCCATGTACCTCTGCTTCCACCGCACGCCATGCTTTAGAAAGCGACCAAGCAGGTAAGCTTGCTTGAAAAGCAGGCAGCGCAGCAATGGGATGCGCTTCTACCGCAATCCACTGAAACGATTTATAGCAGAGCCCTTGCTGAAGACGCTCCAAATAAGCCACCGAAATCCCTTTGGGATCATACGCAATACAAGCCTCTGTCGGCAAAGCGGCTAAGTGGTCTTTTAGCGTAGGTTCACCTTCTTGTCCCAGCTTAGACACACACACATGACTCCGCGGCACTTCTTGCTCTGCCTGAACGTGATAACGCCCATCGGCATAGAGCCAGACCTGATCCTGAAGAACCAAAACATCGCCTGCAGAACCGGTAAAACCAATAAAAAAGTCACGATACTTTGCTTCTTCCAACAGGTATTCATTGAGATGAACATCCTGATGCAACAATAAGAAAGCATCCCACCCCTTTTGTTTCAAGAGGGCTTGTACGGTTTCAATACGTTCGACATAAGACATGGGCCTAAGAATCCTTGAATATGCTTAGCGTAAGGTGAGCGCTAGATCGTTCACCAAATGCGTTCGAATTTGAGTCATTTGCGTGTCCACTTCTTGATCCGTCAAGGTACGGTCAGGCGCCTGCCACACGAAGCGATACGCCAAACTACGGTAGCCTACTTCAATCCCTTTTCCTTCGTATTGATCAAAAACATCCACACGTTGAAGACTGGGGCACTCTAAATGTTCAATACTGTCCACAATACATTGATGCGTCAAGGTTTTAGGGACCAAAACTGCCAAATCACGTTCCATTTCAGGGTAAGGAGATAAACGAATAAGGTCAGGCACCCCTTCCATTTGTTGGGCAGAAGCCTGCTGTTCTACCGTTTTAATGAATAAATCGGCGTCCAATTCAAACATAAAAATAGGGGCTTTTAATTTCAAACGTTTTTGAATTTTAGGATGTAACTGTCCCAAAATGGCCAAGGGTTTTTTCACCCCTTGAAGGGACACAAGCGTACAGCGACCCGTATGAAAAAAATCATTTTGCGTTTCGCTTGTAAAATAGGCCCGCTGATCTAGACTAAAGCGTTTTAAGAGCGCTTCTAAAATCCCTTTTAGTGTATAAAAATCAGGCGAAGGCGAGTTAATCCATTGCGCCGAAGGTTCTTGTTCACAAAGGAGCACCGCCAAACTAAGCGATTCTTGCACCCCTGTATTTTTAAAACTGGCTTTGCCACGCTTAAAATAGCGACGACCAATTTCAAAGGTATTAAACGTAGGGCTCCCTTGTTGAACGTTCGTCAGACACGATTCTAAAAGTGTGGGCAATAAACTTTGACGCATCAAGGTATGTTCTGAAGAATGAGAATTTAAAAGCTTCACCAAAGACGCTTCTTCAAAATCTACCCCAAGGCGTTCCATTAGCGCCGTTCCTAGCAAACTCGTGGTCAACGATTCATTCAATCCCAAACCCGTTAAGGTGTGACGCAAGTCGGCCAAAATACGCCGACGCACACTCTGCTGGACGGGTTTTTGACTCACAGGAAAGGTCTCCCCAATCCCGTCATAACCCGCGATACGAACCACTTCTTCAATTAAATCAATAGGTTTTTGAACATCCCGCTGTCTAAAACTAGGCACCTGCACCTGAAGGGCATCCTCCTGAACCTCATCCACCGAAAAACCCAAACGCGTCAGCCCGTTGACCACCACATCCCTTGAATAGTCTTGCCCAATGACTTTTGTCACCTGTGACAAAGGCAAGGTAATCAAAACAGGCGTTTGGAGCATCGCTCCTGCTTGAACGTGGCCTTCAATGTGAGCACCCGACCATTCTTGAAGCAAATACAGGGCACGCCACAACGCCCGCTCTACCCCACCAGCATCCACACCGCGTTCAAAACGAGCGGAACTTTCACTACGAATCCCCGTGGCTCTAGCAGAACGACGCGTACTGGCACTGGGGAAGTAGGCCGCCTCTAAAAAAACGCTGTGGGTCGCCTCATCAATCCCTGTAGAAGCACCACCCATCAGACCTGCCAAGGCCACAGGTTGGTCTTGGCAGGTCACCACGACTTGCGTTTCATCTAAGTCATAGGTGGCTTCATCCAAAGCGAGCAAGCGCTCCCCAGATTTAGCACGACGCACGTTAATTTCACCTGCCAAACCAAGCTTAAGCGCATCAAAGGCATGAAGCGGTTGCCCCATTTCAAGCATGACCAAGTTGGTCACATCCACCACATTATTGATACTCCGAATCCCAGAGGCTTCTAAACGACGCTGAACCCAATCAGGAGAAGGCTGAACCTTCACTTGAGTCAGGAGCACACCGTGATATTGTTCACACACACTTGAATCACTCAAGACCACACGGAAAGCATCCGCAGAAAGTGTCGGCATAGACGGATTAGATAAGCTCTGTATAGGTTTTAAAGGCCGTTCAAATAAAGCGGATATTTCTCGAGCCACCCCTAAATAGCTCATCCAATCGCCACGATTTGCCGTAGGGGCCGTTTCTAAAATTGCCTCGGCTTCCAACGCCAACGCCTCTTCAAGCCGCTGACCCACTTGGGCAGGCGTCACCACATCATTCAAAACCCAAATACCGTCAGCAGAAGGATAACGACCACTTAAGGCCAATTCTTCTAAAGAGCAAATCATGCCTTCACTCGCTACCCCGCGAATCACGGCGGGACTTAAGGTAAACCACTGGTTTTGTTTCGTACTAAACACGTTGGCCCCATTAAGCGCAAAGGCAATGAGTTGGCCTTCTGCTACATTGGGTGCTCCACACACGACTTGCGTTTGACCCAGCGCAGCGCCACAATCGACCGTGACCAAACGCAATTTATCGGCATTGGGGTGAGGATCCAGACGCAAGACTTGGGCGACAATGACTTGCTTAAACTGTGCTCCCCGATATTCAATGCCCCCTTCCACTTCTAAGCCCGCATTCGTTAATGCATCAGACAACCGTTGTGGGCTGAGATCACACACGTCAACATAATCATTCAGCCACGTTGTGGAAAGTTTCATAGACGCCTCCTTGTATATAAAGAATCGAGAGAAGGCGCTCTCCAGTTCAGAAGAAAATACGACTCAAACGACCCATGTGGTATGCTTCTATTTAAACATATCCAGCAAAAAAAGGGAGGACTTAAGGCGTCGCAGGTTTCCCTTCGGGCCATAAACGATAGCCACCGCCATAAATGGTTTCAATATATTTAAAGGCAGGGGCGGTTTTTTCAAGTTTTACACGTAAATGGCGAATATGTACCCGTAAGGTTTCTACATCGTCATCTGGATTATAGCCCCAAACATCCTGCAATAATTTACCCAAGGCAATCGTCTGCCCATGATTTTGCACCAAGGCATTTAAAATCTCATATTCCGTGGGCGTTAATTTTACAATAGTGTCTTGCACTTTCACTTCTAGGCTATCGGCAATCAAGGTAAAATGTCCCACGGATAAAATTTCATTCGTCGCCGTAGACGGTAAGCTCGCCTTGGTACGACGCAATAAAGCCCTTACCCGCACCAAGAGTTCAGGAATTTCAAAAGGCTTGACCAAGTAGTCATCCGCCCCTGAATCAAACCCCTTGATTTTATCGTCCATATCCCCTAAAGCGGTGAGCATTAAGACAGGGGTTTCGGCCAAATCAGGATGCTTACGAAGGCGTTGACAAACCGTGTAGCCGTCCACATTCGGCATCATTAAATCCAAAACAATCAGATGGGGCAATTCCTGCTGAGCAATCGCAAAGCCTTGTAAGCCATCAGGAGCAGTAAGCACATCGTGCGTTTGCATTTCTAGATTAATTTTCACCAATTCCACAATGGCAGGATTATCATCCACTACTAAAATCTTGGCCATGAGCGTCGGCTTCCTTTATTGATTAACACAAAACATCACAACGAGTGCTTAGTCTTTTCCTTCGACTGATTTTTCAGTTTCTGCAGGCGTTGGCGCGAGATGTCCTTCGGATGCAGGATTTTGTACAGACTTAGAAGGAGAGGCACTTTTCGAAAAATTCACATGAAAGTCGTCATGAACCACCTCTAAGGCCTTAAGCAGTTGCACATCTCGCTTGGCCAGGATATCTTCTTTTTTGACAGACACCTTGTAGTCAGGCGTAATTCCTTTTTTATGAATATCCGTGTCATTGGGGGTTAAATAACGCTGAGTGGTGACATTAAAGCCTGCACCATCACTCAAAGGATTAATTTCTTGTACCAAGCCTTTGCCAAAGCTTTTTTCACCCACTAAAATGGCTCGTTGATGATCCTTCAAAGCCCCTGCTAAAATTTCGCTCGCACTGGCGGAACCTTCATCAATTAACACCACAAGCGGCTGAGCACTCATTTGCTTATTGGTGGCGTGCGTAATCACCTTATAACCATGACGATCCACCGTGGAGACAATCGCGCCCCCTTTCAAGAAGAAATCGGCGATGAAGACGGCGTTGGTCAATAAACCCCCTGGGTTTGAACGTAAATCTAAAATCAGGGCCTGTTTATCTTTATATTGAATCAAAATTTCTTTCAATTCGGAAGCCGCCGTCTTACTTAAGAAAGTGGATAATTTCACATAACCTACTTCTGCAGGCAAGTCTGTCGGTAAGGGAGGGACCACACTCACGGACTTCAGCGTAATTTCATCTCGAACAATGTTAAAGGTCAGGTCTTGATTGTCTCGTAACACACCCACTTTTACATAGGTGCCTTTGTCTCCACGAATAAATTTAGAGGCATCTTTAATCGACAAGCCTTTGGTGGGCTTGCCGTCAATACTGGTAATTTCATCGCCGGCCTTGAGCCCCGCTTTTTCAGCGGGCGTGCCTTCCATAGGAGCAATCACCATAATTCTATCGTCTTTTACACCGATTTGCACCCCAATGCCAAAAAGTTTGGCCTGAATGCCACGGGTTTCTTCACTAAATTCTTCAGGGTCTAAAAATCGAGTGTAACGATCCCCCAAGCTAGAGACCATCGTTTCAATGGCCACATAGGCATCTTCAGGCGTTTTCAGGCTGGCATCATAGCGGTGACGCCATATACGCCAATCTTGATGATTTTTATATTCGTCCACATAACGACTATCCACAATTTTCCAAACTTCGTCGTATAATCCCTGAGGACTAACCGCCAAGGCAGATGACATCACCACGCAGGGCAAGGTCAGTACAGACACCATGAAAAAAAGCACACGTTGGATACTTTGCATATCGTAAATTCTCTTCTCTCATTTCACCACACCATTTATAAAGATACTTGTAGTATAACAAAGGATGCTCGTTTTTGCCTACTCTTTTATTTAGGCTTCCTCTATTTAAGCCAAATCCTAGTAAACACCAAGCGTTTACGACTCAAAAAGAGATCTCTTTTTCCCTAATTCCCTAAAATCTCTCTCAAAAAATAAAAAGCCCCTAAATCGTTAAGGGCTTTTTAGATTAAAAAAACGAAGGCCTACTAAACCACGAATTCTTCCCAAGCGGAAGATAAATCCGTCGTAGGACGCATATCCTCGTCATGAAAGGGAATGTCCATCGGCGCATACTCTTTCAATAAGGGGATGTTCGTGGCCAAACGGTCACTATAGGTAGGTAAATCAACCTTCCAATAGGTTCCCAGCACCACGCGATCCGTCAACTTATACGCTTCTGCAATGGCGGCAATTTTCTTCGCTTGCAAGGTCGCAAGGTCGCTGGCATCTTCTACGACACCGTTATACCCTGTTTCTTCCAAGTATTGAAGACGAGGCAGTTCACTTTGACCTTCATTGACTTTTTCCGTGTAGTATTCTTTCGGATGCAAGTCATTGTAAGTCGGACAAGGTTGATGCACATCCACCAAACTCACCCCACGGTGATTAATCGCATCCATGATGGTTTGCTTCAAGTGCTTCGCATCAAAGGAATAAGAACGTGCCACAAAGGTATAGCCTGACGCAATCGCCAAGGCAAGCGGATTAATCGCTTGCGAAATATGAGGCAACGGTAGACTCTTGGGCTGCATACCGACTTCTAAGGTTGGAGACGCCTGCCCTTTGGTCAAACCATAGACTTCATTGTTAAAGACAATGTAGGTAATATCCACATTACGACGACCCGCATGCAAGAAGTGACCTGCACCAATGCCGTAGCCATCTCCGTCTCCCCCTGTGGCAATTACCACGTTATTGGGATTCGCAATTTTGGCCCCTAAGGCATAAGGCAAAACACGACCATGAAGGGTATGAATCCCATAGGCTTGCAAGTACTGTGCGGACTTTCCTGAACAACCAATACCGGCAAAGAATTCAACCTTCCACGGTTCTAGCTGTAATTCAGAAACGGCTTGTTGAATCGCATTCACGATGCCGAAGTCTCCACAACCGGGACACCAGTCTGGATTTTTATCTGAACGCAATTGAAATGGCTTCAATTTAACGTCGAGAGTGGGGAGGGTTTGTTCACCTTGTTGTTTAGTGGCCATTGATCAGCACCACCTTTCTTGATTGCTTTGTCTGCACTTCTTCCACCGCTTGAATAATTTCACACTGTGAAAAAGGTCGCCCTGTATACTTCACCGCTTTATGTTCAATATCAATGCCTGTTTCTTGACGAATCAACTTCGCCAACTGATTCGTAAAATTACTTTCAATAATTAAACGTTTTTTGGCCTGATTCAAAATGCGTGTGATGGCATCGACAGGAAACGGAGACATTAAACGAATATGAAGATAATTAACGGATTTGCCTTGCTCCGCAAAACGATCTAAAGCATCGAGTACCGCGCCCTTAGTAGAACCCCAGCCCACAATGGTGAGTTCCGCTTCTTCAGGCCCGTAGAGCTTAAACTGTAAGTGTTCAGGGATTTCCCGTAAAGCCACTTCCAATTTTCGTGCGCGCTTTTCCATCATCTGCATACGAATCGCGGGTTCTTCGGTAATGAAACCGTATTCCGTGTGTTCATCCCCCGTTAAGAAGTGAATTCCACCAGGCGTACCAGGGATGGGGCGTGGAGAAATCCCGTCTTCCGTGATTTGGAAGCGAGGAAACTTAGGAAGCCCTGTTGAAGGGTCCGCAGGATCATAAGACTCCACGTGAGTGACACGCTTACCGCGGTCAATACGCAAATGAGATTCCGCAAACTTATTCAAGGTTTGTGTGGAATTGGCCAAAGCTTTGTCCACCAAAACAATCACAGGGGTTTGATAGCGCTCGGCGTAGTTGAAGCAATTGAAACCATCTTCAAAGCATTCTTCCATATCACCAGGAGACATCACAATTTTAGGGAAATCTCCATGACCGACATTCACGGCAAAGAGTAAATCCCCTTGCTCACTACGCGTGGGAAGTCCTGTGGAAGGTCCTCCACGTTGGTAGTTGAAAATAACGGTAGGCACTTCGTTCATCCCTGCCCAGCCGATGCCTTCTGCCTTTAAGCAGAAACCAGGGCCAGACGTCGCCGTGGCTACTCGTGCGCCTGTCACCGCAGCCCCATTGGCCATGTTGATCGACGCAATTTCATCTTCCGCCTGATACACAACCAAGCCGTATTCGCTGTGCTGTTCCAAATAAATACATTCATCCACCGCAGGGGTAATAGAATAGTAGGTTTGAAAACGCATCCCTGCCTTTAATTTACCAATGCCACAAGCCGCCGCACCGTTCATCAATAAACGACTGTCGGCTTCAGGTTTATTGGGCTGAGGCGCCATTTGGTACTTGAAATTCGCCAAAGCAGGATTGGCCTGAATGGCTCCATACGCCTTCACACCCGCTTTAAGGTTAATATCCACCAACTTGGCTTTTTTACCACGAAACAAACCTTTTAACGCTTCTTCCAACACCTCTACCCCTACACCGTATAAGGCCAAGGCGGCCGCAACGGAAATGGTGTTTTTCACAATGGCCAACTTGGCCGCAGGTTTGCCTTCTTCTTCCGCGAGTTCACGAATTAAGCCTTCGTAATCCAAGGGAAACAATTGAACGCTTGCGTCCATTTCCAAGGTTTCAGGCTTGGTTAAACCAGGATCATAAATCAACGCCCCTTCAGGTAGAATTTCGTGGGCATGAATGACGGCGGTGGTGTCTTCAAAGGTGGCTAAAACGTGGATGGGGTCCAAGTGAGAACGCACCACGTCGTGACTGGCACGAATTTGAAAGTAACTGTGCTTCCCTTTAATATTGGAATGATATTCACGTTTACCATATACCCAAAATCCGGCGACCGCCATGGCACGGGCAAACAATGTGGCAGACGAATCTACCCCACTGCCCTGCGGGCCACCGATCATCCAGCTGGTTTCTGTTATTCGGCTCATAAAACAAGCATCCTTGGGCTAAAGCCAATAGGTCTTATTTCGACTGTAAAAAATAAGACGTCATTGTAACGGTAAGCAGGGGAGGCTCTTCCAACTTAAAAAGTAAATCATGAAACACACCCTCGCTTGAACACCCCCCAGTGTAACACAGCCCATTTAGAGAGGAAACCTTTTTCTTCTTTTCTCCCCCCAGCAGCCGACTAGTCATAAAAACCGCGGACATTTCATCCGCTTGAAAATAAAATAGTCGCTGTCAATCCTGCTTTTTGAGTGGTCACACCGCGATGGACGAAGCCTCTTACGGCTTAAGATGCTCAAGACGATATAGCGCCTGCTCAACTCCGTCTAAATTGCTCCTCATTTTTTTCTGCTGCTGCCTAACAAGCTCTGGAACTCCTAAGAAACTGCCTAGCCCCGCAAAACCAACTGCGAGCTTTAAAGAATCATCCAAGTTCGTTCTCATCATTCCCAATATTCCTACAATCGTAACCGCACCTATGCCCGCATAATACTTTAACCGTCGGGATGCTTCCTGAGTCTCAACGAAAGACATAAAAAGATCGGGCTTTTTCAGGCCCATTTTGCGTACTTGTGTCGCAATTTTTGTTAACTCTTCTTCTGACTGTGACGGCATGTCATGTATGCGATCCAACAAAACACCCATTGCCTTCCATGTCACTTCAGATTTCTCTTGATCCCCACCAGACGCTTTAACAGCCTTTATTTCTGCTTGTTTTAGCGCTTGAAGCACGGAAGGTTTTTCTTTTTGCCGGGGGGGGGGGGAGAATTCAGAGAGAGAGGCCTAAGAGCGTTCCTTTTTAAATAATAAGAGTAACCAGCCATCACCTAAAAGCGAAGGCGACTAATTTAAAAATACACCAAACATAGTAACTGTCAATACTATATTTTTATGTGTGATTTAATATCGT